>DASUVL010000317.1:0-8354 GCA_036379015.1 Niastella sp. | reverse complement strand
GCAGTCGGTGAAGATCCGTCCATCTTCTTATGAAATAAAACCGGTCTTAAATGACAACAGTATTACTTTCACTTTGACCGATCCGAAAAAGATTTCAATAGAGTTTGATGGCGATAAACTGCACAACCTGCATGTATTTGCCAATCCCATTGAAACGGCTCGTCCCGATCCCAAAGATCCCAATGTTGTGTATTTCGGTCCAGGTGTGCATGTGCCGAAAGACCTGCCTGGTGACGCATTCAACATTTCCTCAGGTAAAACGGTTTACATAGCCGGCGGTGCCATAGTGAGAGGAAAATTAATGTGTGATAAAGTGCAGAATGTGCGCATCATCGGGCGTGGCATTATTGACCAGCCCGAGAGAGGTGTAGAGATCAGGCACTCAGGCAATGTTACCGTAGACGGGATCATTGTAGTGAATCCAAAACACTATACAATTTTTGCCGGGGGATCGGATCATATTACCATCCGCAATTTGAAATCATTCAGTGCCAATCCCTGGAGCGATGGGCTCGATTTTATGAGTTGCAGCGATGTTACTGTTGATGACGTGTTCATGCGCAACTCTGATGATTGTATCGCCGTGTATGCACATCGCTGGGAGTTTTATGGCGATGCAAAAAATTATTCGGTTACGAATGCTGTTCTTTGGGCCGATGTAGCACATACCATCAATATCGGCGTTCACGGAAACACGGAAAAAACGGGTGAAATAATTGAGAATTTATTGTTTAAAAACATCGAGGTACTGGAGCTTGATGAAGACGATCCGTCTGCCGAGGGATGCATGGCCATTCAGGCAGCCGACATGAACCTGGTTCGCAACGTTCGCTTTGAAGATATACGAGTAGATAACTTTCAGGAGGGGAAGTTACTTCAATTAAAGGTCGCCTTCTTCGACAAATACAATGCGGCCCCGGGCAGAGGCGTGGAAAACATCTATTTTAAGAACATCAGTTATAACGGCATCAATAATTCTGCGTCCATCATTAATGGCTTAGACAAAGATCATCTTGTAAAGGATGTGACGTTCGAGAACCTGCGCATTAACGGAAAACAGATCAATAGCATCGAAGAGGCAAATATTAGAGTAGGTGAGTTCGCTAAAAACATAACATTCCAAAATTCACAGCCGGCAAAACGGAGTTTGACTGATGCAGAATAAAAGGTGAAGGGAAATTATCAACATACCAAATAACCGATAACTATAAAACTAAGGTCTTACAATGAATCAGACTAAGCACTTGATATTTTTCCTGTTGCTTTTTTACAGTATTACGGCAACAGCGCAAACATTTGTGCATCCCGGCGGCTTGCACACACAGACCGATTTAGACCGGATGAAAACGCAGGTGGCAGCAGGAGCGCATCCCTGGATCGATAGCTGGAACGCATTGATCGCTCATCCGAAAGCACAAAATACCTACACTGCAGGGGCACAGGCCAACATGGGCGCCAGCCGTCAACGCGCTTCTGCCGATGCAGTGGCCGCTTATCTCAACGCATTGCGTTGGTACATTTCCGGTGATACTTCTTATGCAGCATGCTCACGAAGAATATTAAATGCATGGGCTTATGCAGTGAACCAGGTGCCCACTGGTCAGGACGTTTCCGGATTAATGGGAATAGCGATCTATGAATTTGCAGTGGCGGCAGAAATACTTCGTCTTTATCCGAACTGGTCATCAGCAGATTTTAATCAATTCAAAAGTATGATGACCACCTACCTGTATCCCAATTGCCATGATTTTTTAACGCGTCACAATAATGCTTGTATCAGTCACTATTGGGCGAATTGGGATATCTGTAACATGACCGCCATCTTAAGTATCGGCGTGTTATGCGATGATACGGCTAAGTTCAACGAAGCAATTACTTATTTTAAATCCGGGGCAGGCAACGGCAGCATTACTAAGGCAATTCCTTTTTTACATCCCGGAGGGTTGGGCCAGTGGCAGGAAACAGGCCGCGACCAGGAGCATGCGCTGTTAGGTATTGGTATGCTCGGAAGCTTTTGCCAGATAGCCTGGAACCAGGGACAGGATATGTACGGTTATGACAACAACCGCCTGCTGGCAGGCGCTGAATATACAGCCAAATACAACCTATGGAAAGATGTTCCTTATACCACTTACAACAACTGTGATAACGTGCAGAACTATTGGGCTTCTGAACAAAACGCTTTTGGCCGGGGAAGATTACAGCGACCTATTTGGGAACTGATCTACAACCACTACGTGGTAAGAAAAGGCTTAAGCGCTCCCAATGTAAAAGCCATGGCAGAAGTGAACCGGCCCGAAGGATTTGAGCATGATGATAACCTTGGTTTTGGAACATTGTGCTATACGCTCAATGCAACGGCATCGCCTTATCCTGCATCGCCTGCGCCATCTGCACCAACGGGATTAAAAGCAACAGCAAGTGTGAAAAGGGTGTGGTTAAGATGGACACCTGTTGCAACCGCAAGAGGTTATAATGTTTTACGGGCTACATCAAGCGGAGGACCGTATACGACTGTGTCTACTTACACAGGCACACACCCCTTGTATCAGGATGATAGTGTAAGCAATGGCATCACTTATTACTATGTTGTATCTGCCATCAATCAGGCGGGAACGAGTAGCAATTCTTTACAAGTAAATGCAACGCCAGCCGCTACCGGCGCATTGCCTGCCGGCTGGGCCTGGCAGGATATTGGAACGGTTGCTACTTCCGGCGCTGCCGGTTATGCGAATGTGAGCAATGGAACTTTTGTGGTGAGTGGTTCGGGTGCGGGCATTGGTGGCACCGCAGATGGTTTGAGTTATGTGTATAAAGCTGTAACCGGCGATGCAACCATTACCGCACGGGTTGCAGCAAATACATGGGTTGGCGGTGGTGCGCAAAAAACGGGCATCATGATGCGCGAATCGCTTGCTGACAATACCATCGCGTTCAGTATGACTTTCGGAGATGGGGGCGTTCGTGAAGCAAGGTCCGGACGCCGCACTACTACAGGTGGTTCTATGAGTTTTCAAACAGGTAATGCATATACCCGTGCGCCTGGCTGGTTCCGCCTGCAAAGAGCAGGTAATACCATAACTGCTTATCAATCTACAGATGGAAGAACATGGTTTACTGTTGGTTCTTCTGTTACCGTATCGATGGCCGCTACTTATTACGTTGGATTGGCTGTTTCCTCAAACAGTTCCAATATAAACACGGCTACATACGATAGCGTAACCGTAACAAGCGGTGCTATCGCAAACGGCACTTATCGCATCATCAACCGAAACAGTGGTAAAGTGTTGGATGTGGCCAATAAATCCACTGCCAATGGCGCTAATGTTCATCAATGGACCTGGCTTAATGGCACCAATCAACAATGGAATGTAATTGATATTGGCAATGGTCAATACAATATTGTTGGTGTGCAAAGCGGAAAATACCTGGACGTTGCGAGTGCTTCTACCGCCGATGGCGCCAATGTTCACATCTGGCAAAATACCGGTGGTAACAATCAGAAATTTACATTTATGGTCACTGACAGCAATTACTTCCGCATAACGGCTGTACACAGTGGTAAAGTGTTGGAAGTCGCTAGCGGTTCTACAGCAGATGGCGCTAATGTGCAACAATGGACATGGAATGGCGCCTACAACAAACAATGGAAACTGGTGCCTGCAAGCAATGAATCTGCTGCAAGAATAGATAATGCTGTTGGAATGCAAACGGCTTTATCATCGAAAGATCTTGTGCTTTATCCCAATCCGGTAACCAATCAATTGGTGCTGCAATTGTATAATGATTTTGCCAACGGAGCCACCCTTAAATTAAGAAATGTTTCCGGCCAAATGATATATAGCTCAAAAGTAAAAGGCAGTCAATACCAGCTTTCCACAAGCAAACTGCCTTCAGGCGTATACCTGCTGGAGGTGAGTAATGGGATTAAAACTATAACCGAAAAGATCATAAAAGAATAATTTCTTTAACCTTACCGAAACGAGCCATATGAGTAAATTTTTAACAGCTTTACCAAAGATCAGCATGCTTAACTGTCTTTGGGCGATCCTCTTCATTTTTTTACTTTCGCCGCATGCAGGGGCGCAAACCTTTACGCATCCGGGGGCCCCGCTTTCAAAGTCTGACCTGGATGTCCTGAAGGCCCATGTGAAGGCCGGAGACTATCCCTGGAAACAGGCTTATGATATCATGGCTGCCGATGGCAAGTCACAGTTGACCTACAAGATGGGGGGGCCTTTTGCTACGGTTAGTCGTACCCCTGATATAAATCGTTGGCCATGGATGAACGATATGGTCGCTGCCTTTAATTTATCGCTGATGTGGTATTTTACGGAAAATCCAGCCTATGCTGAGAAGGCGAGGGATATTTTAGTGGCCTGGGCCACTACTCAAACCCAGTTTTCCGGGCAGCTTGGAAACCTGGACATAGGGGATTACGCCTATGCTTACGGGGGAGCGGCCTCTATTCTTCGGGGAACCTGGAGCGGCTGGACGGCTGAAAATACCACAGCCGTAAAAAACCTGTTTAACAACGTATACTGGCCGGCTTCTGGCTGTTCCTTTTATGCTATAGGGCCAGCCAATAAAGGTACCTTGAGTATGGCCGCAGGAGCGGTTATTGCTGCCTTTTCTGATGATCCTGCTAAAATAGCTCATATCGTCTACCTGTCGAGATATATTGCTTCTACCGGGCTTAAAAATACCTTGCCCAACGGGCAGAATGGAGAAAGTTTAAGAGACCAGGGGCACGCCCACGGCACCTGGAACAATCTGGCCTTCGTTGCAGAAGTGCTCTATAAACAGGGTATCGACATTTATTCCGACCTGGAGGACCGGATTCTGGCCAATGCCGAATATTTTTCCAGGAAAAATTTAAGCATACCCATCCCGTTCGTCCCTTTTGGTACTATTGATGCCTATTATTTAAACGATGTGACAGTTCCCTGGGATATGGGAAGGTTTGGCCCGACGTTGGCTCATGGGGCTTATGTAGTCCGCAAAAAGCAAAGTTCGGTTTACCTGAACAAACTGCTAAATGCCATCCCCAGGCGTTTTGACCCGGTAATCACCTGGTTTTATAAGTCGGAAGACAACTCTACGGCTACTGTTCCACCGCAAACGGAAACTGTTCCGGTTCCGACAAAAGTTGGAGCAGGGGGCTTAACCTCTCTGGATATAGGCACGGCATCCCCTGCCGGAAGCAGTTCTTACAATAACAATGTGTGGACGGTAAAAGGAAGTGGGGATATCTGGACACATGGAGCGGATGCTTTGCACTTTGTGTATAAGGAGCTGGCCGGAAATTGTTCCATCATCGCTAAAGTGGAATCAATTGGGGGTTCTTCTAATGCCAGGGCGGGGGTAATGATCCGTTCTGATCTGACCCCTACTTCAGCGCAAAGGGCATGGATAGCGGTAACTCCGGGGGTGAAAGCCGAGGCGTTTATGCATGGATGGTCAGAACTAAGGGGCGGTTCTTATTATGAGAAAGCGTCCAGGCCAATAACTGGCATTCCTTATTGGGTAAAAGTTGAACGGGTAGGTGAGATGGTTGCCGTTTATTATTCTCCGGACGGGGTAAGTTGGGCGGCCTCACATGAGGGCAGGTATACAGGCTTTACCGGCAAGGCTTATATTGGTTTGGCGGTAAGTTCCAATGCTAATGGTACCTTAAATACCGCTACATTCAGTAATGTGAGCATTACGGGCGGACAGGGAGGAGTGGTTATTGCACCCGAAGCTCCGCATTCTATATATGCCTATCCCGGAGATAAACAGATGCGTGTTCGCTGGCTGTCTTCTTTCGGGGCAGATAGCTATACGCTTAAACGCTCAGCCACTGAAAACGGTACTTATACCACCATTGCCACAGGCCTTACAGGAAATACGTTTCTGGATGAAAATTTAGCCAATGGCCAAACTTATTATTATAAGGTTTGTGCGGTAAATGCTGCAGGCACAAGTGCTGATTCACCAGGAGATGGAGGTGTTCCGGAAGCACCGCCGGTTCCGCAGGTATTGAATTCCGATAGTTTCAATGGGATATACCGGATTATAGTAACTCATAGCAATAAAGCAGTAGAGGTTAAAAATAGTTTAACAGCCGAAGGGGCCTTATTAGGACAAAATACCTATTCTTCTTCAAGTAACCAGCATTGGAGAATAACTCCTATATCCGGTACCGATTATAAGATTGTAAATCTGCTGAGTGGAAAAGCAATGGATGTAGTGAACAATGCTATAACCAATGGTGCGGCAATCGAACAGCGCACTTATTCGGCTACAGATTCAGCCCAGGTATGGTCTATTAAGGACCGGGAGAACGGAACGTTCAGTATTGTGGGAAAACAAAGCCAGAAAGCGCTGGAGGTTGCTAGTTCAAGTACTTTAGACGGTGCCGCAATGAATCTGAACAGATGGCTTGATAATCCTAATCAGATTTATAGAATAGAACCCGTTACGGCATCAGACATGGACTCCGCTTACCTTAAAAAGTTAGCTGAGGCGATAAAACTACGCGATACCACCCAAACGAGTGCAACAGTTGAAGGAGGTAAATTTCCGGTAGCGGCCAAAGTACAGTTGAACGATAGCATCACCTATGTGCAGTCCCTGTACAATCCGCAATCGACAGTTTTTCAGATGAATGACTACGTTACGATATTGGAGAATGCTATGGAACGGTATAAGGCGGCTATGTATTACTTTACGAATACACTTGCTGACGGGAATTACTATATTAAACCCCTTGCCAGCGATTCGTTATGGACCAGGAATGAGACCAACAAGCCTTTGTTTGATGTGTCGAATCCCAATCCCTTAGTGCAAATGTGGAATGTGAAAAAGCAGGGAAACGGCAGGTATAAAATTACCTGTCTCAGCGCACCACCTCCGGCATTTAGCAATTATATCTATGAGGACGCATTATTTGGTCGTAATGTCATTGCCTACTCAGACGCTTACAATTCATTTAATATTTACTCTAACGGTACCTCGCATGCGGTTCAACGGGCACAAAATGCCGGAAACGGGTACTGGTATAAAAGTGGCAATCAAATACTTGCTGTACTTGGAAGTAATAATGATCCGGTTCCCTATAGTTTCCCATTCCGTTTTGTGCCGGTTGGAACTGTTCCGATAAGCCTGACTGCTTCGGCGGCGGATGGAAAGAACATCCTGGAATGGGACCCTATCGCCAATTTTGCATATAACATAAAACGTTCAACTACACCAGGCGGGCCTTATACCACTATCGCCACGGTGAGCACACCGGCGTTCGCCGACACCACTGTGAGTAATGGAACACCTTATTACTACATAGTCGCTTCGCCGGATGGTGTAGCAACCAGTGAGGAGGTTTTGGCATCGCGGAATGTAGGGAAGATTTATTTGAAATTTGACGAAACCAGCGGAAACCGTTGTGTCAGCAGCTGGGGAACTACTTATGGTACTTTAGCAGCTACAGCAACACGTGATACCGGGAAAACAGGAAATGCACTTAAGCTGGATGGGACAAGCACTTCTTATGCTACTCTGCCCGCAGGAATCATGAGTACGGTAACTGATTTTACCATTTCAGCCTGGGTGAAAATGGATGCCCTTGCCAACTGGATGCGGGTGTTTGATTTTGGTAACAGTACTACCCAATACATGTACTTTACCGTTCAGGGAGGAACTACTACAGCGAATGGGGTAACGTTATCAACCGTTAAATATGGAATTAAAAACGGAGGAACAGAGTTAAGCGTAACTTCTCCCTATGCCTTTCCATTGAATACCTGGGTACACCTTGCGGTTACCCAATCGGCAGATACAGTCAAGCTGTATATCAACGGAGCTTTGGTTGCTACGAAACTCAACATCAATATTAATCCTTCACAACTTACCCCTACGGGCACTACTACCGGCACCTCGCTGAACTATCTGGGTAAATCGCAGTTCAATGATCCGCTCTTTAAAGGTTCTATTGAGGAGTTTAAGATTTACAAGAGGGCTTTACCTGCTTCGGAAGTTGCAGAAAGTATGATGGTAGGCCAAACGGTTACCTTCAATGTCCTTGCTCCCACATTAATGGGTGATGCAGATTTTGATTTGGAGGCTACTGCTTCTTCAGGCCTTCCGGTAACTTTCACCAGTTCCGATACCACAGTTGCAACGATAGAAGACGGAACGGTCCATATCTTATCCGCCGGAACTACAATCATTACTGCTGCACAGGAAGGGAATGAGATTTATGGCGCAGCATCACAGGCAAGAACGTTGCGGGTTGGTATTACCAATAATACTCAGCTCACTACTTTGATGGGCAGGCCATTTAGCTATACCATTACTGACAGGCCATACACCAATTT
>DASUVL010000316.1:0-2112 GCA_036379015.1 Niastella sp. | reverse complement strand
GCGCACAACTTCCCCGATCCCAATGCCGTTATGGAAGGTATCAGGGCATTTAGCGAAGAGCCGGGGTTTTCCACGCCCGTTGACCGCTGGAGCTTTGCGATACTGAAATCAGACTGGGAGAACTTGAGTTCAGGTATCGGCGGCGATTTTGGAATGAACGTCTTTTTTCTTACTACTGACAACCTGCGTGTTTCGTATGTTGAAAGGGAATCTCCCGCAGGCAAAGCAGGTATCAAACGCAGCTGGCATATTAAGCAGATCAATGGAAATGCGAATGTTACTGCTGACAATGCGGCGGGTATTATACAAGCCGTTTATCAAAGTATGACCGGTACGTTTTTGTTTGGCCGGCCCAACGGATCCGATACGACTATTACATTAAGAGCCTCCTCTTATAGAGAACATCCCCTGTTGTTTGATTCTGTATATACTACCGGTAGCAGTACTACCGGCTATTTTGTATTTAATTCTTTCCTGGGCGATACCAACGAAATAAAAAATGAATTCACACGCATCTTTGATAAGTTCAACACCCGGCAGGTGCAGGATGTAGTAGTGGACCTTCGCTATAACGGTGGTGGATATGTGTCTGTACAGAATTTACTGGCCAACTACCTGGTGCCAGCAGCCGGTAACAATGAGGTGATGTTGACGGAGGAATTTAACGACAAGTACGCCTCTTACAATGTCACCGAACGCTTTGCCAAAAAAGGCAATCTCAACCTGAATCGTTTATTCTTTATCGTAAGCCAGAATACCGCTTCAGCCAGTGAATTGTTAATTAACAGTTTGATACCATATATGGAAGTGCAATTGATAGGGCCTTCCCATACGCATGGTAAACCAGTTGGTTTTTATCCCATTCCTGTATATGATTGGTATATTTTCCCGGTATCATTCCGTACCGTAAACAAAAATGGCGAAGGAAATTATTTTAATGGATTAAGCCTGAATTACCAGGTTACAGATGGATTAGATAAAGACTGGGGCGATGCAGGGGAGGGGTGTTTAAGCAGCGCACTGAATTTTATAAGTAACGGTAGCTTTGGCCGTTTTGGCGTATCACCTGAACAACGCGCCGGATTAACTGAAGAAGTGCAAAATAGCAATGGCCGCCTTGGCCAGACGAAGTTTAAAGGAATGGTAAGATAAAGGCAACGAGGTAAAAAAGGCAATAAGGCACAAGGCATAAAGGCAACGAGCCGAAAGCCAAAAGCATACAAAAGCTGCACGCCACAAACTATACAGAATTTACATACTACATATAAAAACAAAAGTGGATCACCTGTTATTGATGATCCACTTTTGTTTTATTTGTGGGTTGCGGCTTTTTCACGTTTCATCCGCCGGCTGGCGGACCGTCTCACGTTTCTAACTCACCCCATCAGTAGTAACTTTCTTATCAATTTTACCTATCAGGCCCTGCAATACTTTACCAGGACCGCATTCGGTAAAGTGGGTGCCTCCATCGGTGATCATGGTCTTTATACTTTGGGTCCACTTAACAGCACTGGTTAACTGATCAATGAGATTTTGTTTGATATCTTCTTTGTTGCCAATCGCTTTAGCCACAACGTTTTGATAAACAGGGCAATTAGGATTGTAAAATGTGGTAGCCTCTATGGCTTTCGACAATTCAGCTTTGGCTGGTTCCATTAAAGGCGAGTGAAACGCACCACTTACGGGTAATACCAATGCGCGTTTAGCGCCGGCTGCTTTCATGCGGTCAATCGCTATTTCAATGCCTTTAGTGCTTCCGCTGATTACCAACTGGCCAGGACAATTATAATTGGCCGGTACAACAATTTCATCGGTTTCTTCCTGGATCAGGGAACAAATTTCTTCCACTTTAGCATCATCCAAACCCAAAACCGCTGCCATGGTTGATGGATTTGATTCGCAGGCTTTTTGCATGGCCTGCGCGCGGATGCTTACCAGTCTTAATCCATCCTCAAAGCTTAACACGCCATTGGCTGCCAATGCCGAAAATTCACCCAGTGAATGGCCTGCAACCATTTCTGGACGTGCATTATCGATACTTTTGAATGCAATAACAGAGTGAAGAAAAATGGCAGGTTGGGTTACCCTGGTTTGTTTCAGATCGTCTTCACT
>DASUVL010000315.1:0-4665 GCA_036379015.1 Niastella sp. | reverse complement strand
TTCTTTTCTGTCGTTTGTACCTGTTTCAACTTGCCATTGATAGCATCATATAATTCCGTGATCCCTTTTTTTTGCGAAGCCACAGTTTTTATTACAGGAATATCCAGCACTGTAGCATGAAATGCCGGCTGTAACATTAATTTCAGGTTCCTGAAAAAAGTATCGGCATCGGGCCGGTCGGCTTTATTCACCACGAAGATATCGGCAATTTCCATAAGTCCGGCTTTCATGGTCTGCACTTCATCACCCGCTTCGGGCACCAGTACTACCACGGTCACATCGGCCAGTCCGGCAATTTCTACTTCACTTTGTCCAACGCCTACCGTTTCTATTACAATGTAATCAAACGGCGCTGCCTTTAATACTTCCGTTAACTCGATAATTTTAGGGTGTAGTCCGCCCAGGGAGCCCCTGGTTGCCAGTGAACGAATAAAAACGTTCGGGTGACTGTACCATTCACTCATTCTGATGCGGTCGCCGAGCAGCGCACCCATATTAAAAGGGGAGGAGGGATCTACGCATAATATCGCCACGTTCTTTTGTGCTGCAACCAGTTCGCCAATAAGGGCATCGGTTAACGTGCTCTTGCCTGCACCGGGCGGGCCTGTAATTCCAATGATCTGCGTACGCTCATTAATGGGCAATGCTGCCAGGAAGGATTCATAACCCGGCACTTCATTTTCAACCAGTGAAATACACCGGGAAATGGCTTTTTGCGATCCTTCCTGTATTTGTTTCAGCAACTGTTGCCAGTTAGTGGGCGCCTGCGTATGCATGTTATAAATCTATTACAAATATTGGGCGATCCCCTTTTCGCACCAGGTTAATTTATTGGCTATTGCCTGTTTTACAACGTCATCGTTTTTTAGTACACTGGTACGGTCGTATTCTTTATGATAAAGATGATATACAATCCCCTGCAATTTAAAGTATACCCGTTGTATACCTTTATTATATAACCGAATTACCAGTTCGGTATCTTCCCGGCCCCAACCTGTGATCTGTTCATTATACCCGTTTACGGCCAACAGGTCCTTTCGCCAGAACGACATATTGCAGCCCCGCAAATTATACAAGCCTTTTTCTTTTTTAAACAGTTCAATAAAGAGGGCAATAGCAGGTGCGTGTACGGCATTGAGCTTGTTGTGAACCCCTTTTTGAAATATAGACGGTTGTTGGTTGTTCTTAAAAACCTGTTGCGACAGATCCTCGCTGAGCAATACCCGGCTGCCGCCAATAAAGTGACCGGGCCGGGCAGCCCGCACATGGTCATTCACAAATGATGGATGCAGAATGAGATCGCCGTCAATTTGGATCAGGTATTCACCGGTAGCGGCGGCTATGGCTTTATTGCGAATTTGCCCTAGCTTAAAGCCTTCATCGGGTTGCCAGATATGACGTAATGGAACGGGAAAATCAGCCTGAAAACCGGTGATGAGTTTTCGGGTTTGTTCTTTTGAACCATCATCGGCAATAATTACTTCATCGGGAAGCATTACCTGGCGCTTTACACTCAACAGGGTTTGCTCCAATGCCTCCGGCCAGTTATAGGTGGCAATAAGTAATGTACTGGATGGTTTATTCCTCATTTACTTCTTTTCATTATTTAACTGCCACAATTTGGTATACTTCATAAATGCGCCATATGCATGAAATACGGCTAAAATAAAACCGTGACCGCCATCCAAAAAACCTCTTTTGAAAACGTATGCCTGCACAAAGGTGGTTAATGGTGAAAATAATATTTTAAACCAGGATGCTTTTTTCCCTCTTTTAAAATTTAACTCGGCGCCCAATGTGGTATACTTGTTTGCTTTGGCCACGTGCTCCTGTATCGTAAAATACGTATAGTGTAACAAATGACCTTTTAACCGTCTTTGTGTAACGCCCGGTGATAGTTGTAATGTTTCGTGTACCAACTCATCATTCCACCGGACCTTGCTTTTGGGAAATAACCTGATCTTAAAATCCGGGTATTCAAACCCGTGATATAGGAATTTACCGTAATAAAAATTCAACCGGGTAAAATCATACATGCCCTGCAAGCCCTGGTTTTTAGCTGCCAGAATAGTTGCCTGTAATTCATCGTCCAATGCCTCGTCGGCGTCAAGTGATAAAATATATTCATAACTGGCATGTTGAATGCCAAAGTTCTTCTGTGGCCCGAACCCCAGCCATGCCTGTTGTTTAACGATAGCGCCTTCCTGTTGGCAAATGGCTACGGTGTCATCTGTTGAAAAAGAATCTACAACAATAATTTCCTCGGCTACCGTTTTGAGTGATGCCAGGCATCGTTGAATATTACGGGCTTCATTATGGGTGATGATTACAGCTGTAATCGGGCTCATTGAATTATTTTTATGTTGGTAGTTGATCAACCGGGATTGGATTATCTTAATATTTTATAGTTCTTGTAATCGAACAGGCGTTTGCCGGTTGTTTTTTCAATATAATACAACAGCCGGTTTTTAAATGAAAAGTGTTTCTGCCGGATATCTATGTCAACTTTCCAGTTCTGTTTTTTGATCCTTTCGTGCATTACGGCCGGATGGGTCTCCGTGAATTTCGCCAGTGAATCGAATTCATTATTGAAGTCCCAAAAATCAGTCGAGGTTAAAAACTGTTCCCATTCTTCATCGGTACGCCAGAATTTGCCAATGTTCTTTTGCTTTTGAAGCATTTGTTTCGGGCTTTTAACCCAGCCATAGTGATAGATGTGTGCAGCTATCGGTTTCACCAATAATTTACGACCATCTTTCCGAAAGCCTTGTGCATCTTTATACGAATGAATATTTTTATCGTTCCTTATTATGCGGATCTCGCGATTGTACCAGCGCCGGCTATCACCTACATAATCGTACGTGCCATAAAAATGGGTGTATTTGAAAAGCAAGCCCTCTACTTCTTTTTGATCTTTGTATTTTTTAGCGGCCTCCAAAATGACCGGGTAATATTTTTCATGTACCACTTCATCGGCCTGAATGTAAAAAGCCCAATCGGCATCGGTTGAAATGTGTGCAAAAGCTTTATCGGTTTCAACGGCCAGCACTTCACCGCCCTTGCGTAATGCAGGGTCCCAGACTGAATGTACAATACGAATTTTGTCAGACGAAATCGATTTAATCAATCCGATGGTATCGTCTTCACAATCGCCAATACTCACAATCATCTCATCTACTATAGGTAATAGAGACCTTATAGCTTCCGTTACGGGATAATCATTAATTACAGCATTACGTATAATAATAAATCCCGAAATTTTCATAACTTTTATTTAAATACAGTGTTAAAGAGAAATCCAATATGCCCTGCAAATGTAGCTGAATGTGGAATATATTTTACAGGTTTAAAAACATTGTGTTAGATTGCAAAACGCGTATTTTATGACTAATTTTATTCCGATATTCCCCCTGAGCATTGTAGTTTTTCCAGGCGAAAAAGTACATCTCCATATTTTCGAGCCGCGGTATAAGCAATTGATTAATGAGTGTTTCGAAACTAAAAAAACATTTGGTATCCCCTCTGTGGTAAATAACCGGTTACAGGAAATGGGAACCCTGGTGCAGGTGTCCGATATCGTGCAAACCTACGAAAATGGGGAAATGGATATTAAAACCGAAGGTTTACGCATTTTTCGCATCCTGGAAGTGATTAAGCAGGTTCCGGATAAATTATACAGCGGCGCTATTGTAAATTATCCCGAGAACGATGATGCCGGCAATCGCGAACTGATGCAAAAAGTAGTAATGGGGGTGAAACAATTGCACCGCATGCTGAATATCACCAAAGATTTCAAAAAACCTGAGGCGCATTTACAGGCGTATGATGTAGGCCATCATGCCGGATTATCGCTTGAAGAAGAGTATGAATTACTGGGATTAATGAAAGAATTACAACGCCAGGAGTATATAAAACGGCATTTGCAAAAAGTATTGCCCATGTTGATGGAAATGGAACAATTGAAGGAAAAAGTAAAACTGAACGGGCATTTCCGTAATTTATCGGCCTTTGACTTCGATATAGATCTGTAAAAAATCCCCGACTTTTATCAATAACGCTGCCGGTGCCCCCGGCCAATTGCTGTAAGAGGCATGCCACACTTATCCGCATCGCCGAAAGCAAGTGTGGCACACCTGAGTCATGCTGAATCTTTTTTGGCAGAAACAAAAAAATCACATTTCTTCATCCGGTATTTGATCCAGGAAACCGTAAAATATATTCAGTTTGGTTCATACAACTACGCTTTGCTTTGATTTCGGCAATACCCGGATGAAATGTGCCGTTTTTAATAACAGGGAGTTACAGGAAGTGCTTGTGCTGGAGAATGATAGCGACGAAACCATTCAACACCTGATTGACACATACAAACCCGTTAAATCAATTTTATCTTCGGTTGTAAATCATAACCCCAACCTGGAACAGCTGTTAACCGCTTCTTCCCAATTCCATAAATTAAATCATCAGTCAAAAATACCTGTAACAACCCCGGTGGGTAAGCCGCAGGATATTGGGGCCGACCGCCTGGCGTTAATGGTAGCTGCCGTTGATCTTTTCCCTACCCATAATAATTTGGTAATAGGGCTGGGCAGCGCCATTACGTACAATTTCGTTAACAAGTACCATGAATTTCTGGGCGGCGGTATTTCACCAGGTATGGAAATGCGA
>DASUVL010000314.1:0-2550 GCA_036379015.1 Niastella sp. | reverse complement strand
ACGCCCAATTGCTGTAATAAAGGATTCAACACCGCCTGCTTACCCGGTTCACCCAGTATCAGCATATTACCGCCATGATCAATATACTGCCTGATCTTTGTCACGGCAGTATCGCTCAAGTTGGTTTTAGGATCGGCTAGTACCAGCGCCGCAATACCTGATGGAATGTTCGCGCTATTTAAGTTGATCGTGTCTGCATCAAAACCCAGGTTGATCAATGAAAAGCGGTTTTCTTTGGCTAAGGTATGGGTGCGGTATTCGCGTTCCCCCTTTTTATAGATCGACCGTTCCAGCTCGCCGCTTACAAAAAGCACCTTAGGCAATTTAGCCTGTGCCAGGCGTTTGAACGCAGCCGACGCTTGCGTTTCTGTAGGCCAGAATACATTATCATCAAAGGTTCGCAAAAAGGTAGTGCGCCCTTTATACTTTAATTGCATTACGAGCCGGTACCTTTCCGGCAGCAGGTTGATTGTTTTATTTATGGCTGCGGGTGACTGGAACCGGGAGAAGTCTACATCCTGGCCTTCCGCCATCTGCTCCGCCATTTGTTTGGTATTTTTTTTGGGAAACGCTCTGAGTAAGGTGCCCTCATCTATACTGCGGTCATAATCGTAATAATAAACATAATTGAATTTGATATCGGGTTTAAAACGTACATAGTTGTCCCATAGATCCGACAAATACTTATTTCTGCTATCCGGTAACCCGTGGGAAACACCAGCTCCCAGCAAATTGGTGTACAAGGTTACCTCTAATGGGTCTTTACCCAGTTCCTTGATCACCTGTTGCGTTCTGGGATGTATCGTATTGGCTTTTCGGGCAGTAGCATCCCAATAAAGTATACACTGCGGACGCGAACTGATATAGCCAACCAATAACGTAAACGCCACCACGGCTACATAGCCCCGGGCCTTCACATACCATGGTTTTGATTCCCGGGTGCCCTTTAATTTGAGCAACGTAAACGCCAGGAACATATACACGATGATAATAAAATAAATGATGTCACGGGTCGTGATCAGTCCCACCAGCATTTTGTTGGTGCGGCCCGACATAGAGAGAAAATACGTGAGGTCTCTTACAAAATCAATCTTCTGCCATAATTCTCCAATTCGGCCCAGCACAAAAATGATCACAAAGCTACCAATGGCCGACACGATCTGGTAGGTGGTAAGGCTCGACATAAACAAACCGATGGCCGAATAGGCGCAAACCAGTAAGTAAAAGCCCAATGCGGCAGATAACAACATACCCATATCAACCGACTGGATATTGAAGATACCCAATACCATAAAAATACCCACGATGCCTAAAAGCAAAAGGTTATACATCATCACAGCCATATATTTTCCCAGCACGATCTCACGCAGTTTTACCGGAGAAGAATACAACAATTTGATAGTACCATTATTGATCTCCCGGCTGATCAATCCCATTGAAAGCAATGGAACGAACAGATACAGGTTCTCCAACGCATGTTTGAAAATGCTATCCATATTCAAAAAAACGCTCGTTGTCAGGGAAGTCATTCCCCAATCCTTGAACTTCGGATTATTCCGCAACATTACATCCTGCCATCTGGCCATGTATTGCAAAGCGTTTGTATAGAAATAGGCGCACTGCACCATAAAGGCAATGGCCAGGAACCAGGCTACGGGTGAATAAAACAGGTTACGAAGCTCTGTCTTCGCAATTTTAGATATCATTTTCATTGGTAGAAATTAAGGATTCGGTTGAGTGGATAATTGTTTGAATACATCATCGAGCAGCCCCTTATCCAGGGTGATCTCCCGTAGCCGCCAGCCGTGTTGCACACTGGCAGCCACCAGGCGTTCGGCAATTTCTTCATCACTGTCGAAGTAAATACGGATCTGGCGGTCGGTCATGAATTCAACTTTACTAACCCCTTGCACTGCCAGCAGCTCAGCCATGGTGGGTGGGTTCTCAACACGCATCACCAGGCTATGCGGTTGAATATAATCGTTAAAGGCGTTCATGGAATCGGAGAATACAATTCTGCCCGCATCGATCATGATCACTTCCTTACACATCAAATGGATCTCGCTCAGGATGTGAGAAGATAACAGCACTACATGGTCCTGCGCGATCTCTTTGATCAGCTTGCGCACTTCTATCAGTTGGTTGGGATCTAGTCCATTAGCCGGCTCATCCATCACCACCAGTTTGGGTTTATGAATGATGGACTGGGCAATACCTACCCGCTGGCGATAACCGCCCGACAGGTTACGGATCAACCGCGAACTGAAATGCGCAATGCCGCAACGCTCCTTTACTTCATTCACGGCGCTTTTGATCTTTTCTTTTGGCATCAACCGTAAGTCTGCGCAATAGGTAAGGTATTCGTCGATGGTAAGGTCGGTATACAACGGCGGGTCCTGGGGCAAAAAGCCGATCTCGCGCTTGGCCAGTTCCGGTTCTTTACGTACATCCATCCCATTTATATAAACATGACCTTCCGTTTGGTTCAATACACCGCAGATGATGTTCATGGTGGTTGACTTGCCGGCTCCATTGGCTCCCAGCAAACCG
>DASUVL010000313.1:0-8631 GCA_036379015.1 Niastella sp. | reverse complement strand
GTCTTCTACATCAATATAACCGTTTTCCAAAGCTTTTACTACTACCACTTTCATTCCGGCCATAACTGCACTGGCTGGGTTGGTGCCGTGTGCCGAAATAGGAATGAGCATTACATTCCGGTGCGCTTCGCTACGGCTTTCATGATAAGCGCGAATGACCAGTAAGCCGGCATATTCACCCTGGGCGCCGCTATTGGGTTGCAAACTGCACGCGTCAAAAGCGGTAATGTCGCATAAGTACTGGCTCAGTTCATCGGTAATTTGTTTATAACCTTCTGTTTGATCAACCGGTGCAAACGGATGTATTTTGCTCCAGTGCTGCCAGCTTAACGGGATCATTTCACTGGCGGCATTCAGCTTCATGGTACAACTGCCCAGTGATATCATGGAGGTATTCAGCGACAGGTCTTTATTCTCCAGCATTTTAATATACCGCATCATTTCCGTTTCGCTATGGTGGGTATTAAATACAGGGTGCGTTAAGAAATGGCTGGTACGGGTAAGGTGGTTCGGGATATTGTACAAAACGGCATCTTCGCTTACACCAAAACCGGCCACATTATGGTCATTCGGTTGATCGAGCAGCAACAAAATATCCAGCACATCGCTGAGGGTAGCTGTTTCATCTAATGAAATACCTACCAGGTTATCGCCATAATAGCGGAAATTGATCTGTGCTTCTTCTGCTTTCTGACGAACAGCATCGGCGTTGGGAACCTTCAATACAATGGTATCGAAGAAGTTCTTGTGCAACAGTTCAAAGCCTTCCGATTCCAGCTCTTCGGCCAGCGCATTGGTAAGAACGGTTACGCGCTTGGCAATATTTTTCAAACCATCGGGACCGTGAAAAACTGCATACATGGCAGCCATATTAGCCAGCAGGGCTTGCGCCGTACAAATATTGCTGGTGGCTTTTTCGCGTTTAATATGCTGTTCGCGGGTTTGCAGGGCCATGCGTAGCGCCCGGTTGCCCTGGGCATCAATACTCACTCCAATGATACGGCCCGGAATATTCCGTTTAAATTCATCTTTGGCTGAAAAGAATGCGGCGTGCGGACCACCGAATCCTAATGGAACGCCAAAACGTTGTGCAGAACCAAAGGCCACATCGGCACCCAGTTCGCCCGGTGGGGTTAACAAGGTAAGGGCCAGCAGGTCGGTAGCCATAGCTACAAAAGCGCCTGCCTGATGTACTTTATTGATAAAGTTGCGATAGTCTTCAATAGCGCCTTTGTCGTTTGGATATTGCACCAGCGCGCCGAAATATTGTTGATCAATATCTACTGTACGGTAATCACCAAACACTACTTCAATGCCAACCGGCAGGCCGCGTGTTACCAACACATCTTTTGTCTGCGGGAAGGTATCGTTATCAACAAAGAATTTAGGCCTGGTTATATGCTCATGATCTTTGTTCAGGGTATTGAAGAACATGGTCATGGATTCGGCAGCGGCGGTAGCCTCATCGAGCAACGATGCATTGGTAAGAGGTAACGCCGTGAGGTCGCTTACCATGGTTTGAAAGTTGAGCAAACTTTCTAACCGGCCTTGTGAGATCTCGGCCTGGTAAGGTGTGTATTGGGTATACCAGCCCGGATTCTCAAAAACGTTACGCAAAATAACGCTGGGCGTAATGGTATCATAATACCCCTGACCGATATAGGTTTTGTATACTTTATTTTTTAGAGAAATGTCTTTGATCAGATGCAGGTATTCATTTTCGCTGATGGAAGGCGGAATATTCAGCGAACCGCTCATGCGGATACCGGCCGGCACTGTTTTATCGATCAACGAATCCAGACTGGTTTCGCCAATGACCTTTAGCATTTGGCGGGTTTCGGATTCTGTGGGTCCAATGTGGCGACGGATGAATTCAGTATTCTGTTGTTCAAAAAGATTCATAATCCCGTTTATGTTTGTAGTTTATTGTTTCTAAGACCTGGGCTGCTATACTTATTTTGGTAATAAGGCCGCAAAGTTAATATTAAACCGGCAGACTAACAGCTGTATGGTGGCGGCGGTGAATAGGATGGGGAAAAGCTAATGTGATAATGTGATAATTAGCCAATTTGCTAATGGTTGTGGGGCTTTTCGTTTGCTGATGAAGCTTGGGTAGTAAATTTCAAATGGTTGAAAATCAAGTTGCTAAGGCAAAAACTTCGGGAATTAACGAACTAAGAACTTAAAACCCGCTCTTCCTTAAGCTCGGTATTCAGTTGGCCATTTTCTTCCGCCCGCATTTCTTCGCTGGTTAAACGACTGCCGTCATGGCTCCACCCCGGCGGACCAAACAAATAATTCCATTTTTCTTTCCAGGTAAGGTCTTTGCGGGCAATATCTTTCCACATCTGGCCCCACTCATGAAAAACGATGGTTACCGGCGTTTCTTTTTCAATAGGTTTTGTCAATCCGAATTTGATAGGCTGGTATTCCTTATCAGTGAGCTCGGGTTGAAAAGTACCAAACATTTTGTCCCAGATGATCAGGAACATGCCCATATTCTTATCCAGGTATTTTGGGTTGGAAGCATGGTGCACCCGGTGATGGGAGGGCGTTACCAGGAAATATTCAAGCCAACCCATTTTATTGATCAGTTTGGTATGTACAAAAACGCCCCAGATCTGGGTGGCAGCATAGATAAACAGAATATCCAGCGGCTTAAAGCCCATTAATGCAAGGGGAATGAAATACATGAACCGGTATAAAGGTTGAAAGACCGAAGAGCGGAACCCAACCGTAAAATTGAAATGTTCCGATGAATGATGGGTAACGTGTACCGCCCAGAATAAACGGATCTCATGATCGAACCGGTGTAACCAGTAATACATAAAATCCTCCAGCAGCAGCAACATGACCCAATAAACCACCACATGGCTAAATGAGAGTATATGATGGCGATAGAAGTAATCCAGTACCACCAAACACACACCGCGAAATAACAGATCGAGGGCTGCATTGAGCAACATCAGATATACATTGACTGCTGTATCTTTCCAGGTATATAGTTTCCGCTGATGGTAGTTGCTTAATACCACTTCTAACCCGATAATGATCGCGTAAACAGGCGTACCTGTAATTATTAATATTTGTTCACGTAGTGAATCCATCTAGAGCGGGCAAAAATAAACTTTGTGATTGAATAATCATAATGACACAGGCCAGGTATTTTATTGTATGAAGGTCGAATTTTAGGATATACTGTGTTCACAGGCGTGGTCGGCCTTATTTTATTAGTGAGGCGGGTTATTATTTTTAATATGTTCCTGCGACCGCATTGCTGAGCTTGTCATACTGCGCCCGTCGTGACTCCAGCCTGGGGGGCCAAAGAGGTACATTAGTTTTTGTTTAAAGCTGATATCCTTCCGGCGTATATCTTTCAAAATTGCTTTCCATTCGTGAAAAATAATGGTTGGTATCCTGTCATTATCCAGCGGATGGGTAATGCCATATCGGATAGGTTCATATTGTTGTGGCGGTAATTCTTGCTGAAAAGTACCAAATAGTTTATCCCAGAAAATAAACACGGTTCCCATGTTCTTATCAAGGTATTTGATATTGGAACCATGGTGAACGCGATGATGGGAAGGTGTTACAAAAATATATTCCAGCCAGCCCAGTTTTTTTACTTTTTCGGTATGTGTTAAAATAGCCCACACCTGGCAAACAGAATATATGAAGAAGATATCAACGGGACGGAACCCTGCCAGCGCTATGGGAATGAAAAATATAAAACTATAAAAAGGTTCCAGTACACCGGTGCGAAAACCTACGCTGAAATTATAATTGGTAGACGTATGATGGTTTACATGCACCGCCCAGAAAAACCGGCAATAATGCCCCATCCGGTGCAGCCAGTAATGCATTAGATCTGTAAGCAGCAAAAGGATCACCCAATAGGCGATGGAATGTGACCAGGTGATAAAAGAATGGCTGAAAAAAAAGGTAAGTACAATTAAAGTAATACCCCGCATAGCCAGGTCGGTTAAACCTGTTAAGATACTTAGGAAGAAATTATGAAAGGTATCCTTCCATGTATAAGATTTAACACCGTCCAGGTGACTGATCAGGAGCTCGGCCCCGATAACCAAAATATACAGCGGCGTTGAAAAAAGCAACACTAGCTGATCGTACAATGCGCGCATGTGAATTAAAAGTCAAAAACCAAACCATGTATTGTAATGGATGGGTTAACTTGCAGTTGATCAGAAGAGCAGCACGCCCGGATGGGCTTTAAGCTGCAAGCCGAAAATCGAAAGTGTGAATAGTGATAATTACCGGTTGCCTGGTCCCGGCTTTGAATGGTTCGGTTACAATAAATAATGTATTTGAATAAAATAAATGGCAGCACATAACAATAATAATGAACAGGTTGCAGGAATTGAAGACGGCAACTGGCAAAAGAAAAGTGCTGAGCACCAGAAGCAGTATAAGAATTTGTTAAAACGCGCCGATCGAACTAAAGTGTTGAAAAAATTACCCGATCTGCATGAAGAAGCGTTTTCAAAAATCGATTGTCTGCAGTGTGCCGCCTGCTGTAAAAACTTTTCTCCCCGTTTTAAGACCCCTGATATAAAACGTATCAGTAAACACCTTAAAATGAAGGAGAGTGCATTTATAGAGACATATTTGAGGTTGGATGAAGAAGGAGATTATGTTGTAAAACAAACTCCCTGTGCGTTTTTGGGAGCGGATAATTATTGCAGTATTTATGAAGTTCGTCCGTCTGATTGCGAACGGTTCCCGTATACCAATGAAGATGTGATCCTGAAAAGGCCACATCTTACCCTGAAAAATTCCACGTTTTGCCCGGCGGTATACTATGTGTTGGAGAAGTTGTTGGGAAATGAAAAATGATAAATTCGAAATGAATTAGAAAGGAAAAGGCATAAAGGAAAAAGCTTCAGGCGAAAAGCCGGGCCTTTTTAATCATTAGCAGATTGGCACATTAGCAAATTAGCACATTGACCAACCATGTCGCATTTACCAACCCTCATACAAGACCTGGCGCTCATACTGGCCATTGCCGGTGTAATCACCCTGTTATTTAAAAAATTAAAACAACCGGTAGTGCTGGGATACATCCTGGCGGGTTTGCTGGTGGGTCCTAATTTTTCTTTATTGCCTACCATATCAGATACGGAAGGCATAAAAGTTTGGGCAGATATAGGGGTGATATTTTTATTATTCAGTTTAGGGCTGGAATTCAGTTTTAAAAAGCTGGTAAAAGTAGGCGGCACGGCCGGCGTAACGGGCATTTTCGAGATCAGTTGTATGGTGACGTTAGGCTATTTTACTGGAAAACTGATGGGGTGGCCCACGATGGATTGTATTTTCCTGGGTGGTATTATTGCTATTTCTTCAACTACTATAATCATTCGCGCATTTGATGAATTGGGCGTAAAGACAAGGAAATTCGCTGACGTGGTAATGGGGGTACTGGTTATTGAAGACGTGATGGCTGTATTGCTGATGGTATTGCTATCGACCCTGGCTGTAAGCCGCGAATTTGCCGGGGTTGACATGTTGTATTCGGTTTTAAAACTCATATTCTTTTTATGCCTCTGGTTTATTTCCGGTATTTTTCTGATACCTGGTTTTTTTAAATGGGGTCGTAAAATGATGAATGATGAAACCATGCTCGTCATTTCATTAGGACTATGCCTGCTGATGGTAGTGCTGGCTACTTATGCCGGTTTTTCAGCTCCGTTGGGTGCTTTTATTATGGGATCCATACTGGCCGAAACACCGCAGGCTGAAAAAATTGAACACCTGGTGCGACCGGTGAAGAATTTATTCGGCGCTATTTTTTTTGTATCGGTGGGTTTATTGATAGATCCGGCATTATTGATAAAGTACATAGGGCCCGTACTCCTGCTTTCATTCGTGGTTATACTGGGCAAAACGATAAATGTTACAATGGGCGCCCTGTTATCGGGCCAGCCATTAAAACAATCTATTCAGGCAGGAATGAGTTTGGCGCAGATAGGAGAGTTCTCTTTTATTATTGCTACGTTGGGTTTAACATTAAATGTTACCAGTGATTATTTATATCCGATAGCCGTAGGCGTATCGGTGATCACTACGTTTACAACGCCCTATATGATCAGGTTGGCAGACCCTTTTTTCAACTGGCTGACGCCTAAATTGCCCATGAAATGGAGACTCGCCATTAATCAATATAGCACCGGCGCGCAAACGATACTGGCTGAAAGCGATTGGCGGATTGTTTTACGTTCTTATATGCTGGTGATGGCCACCAATTCGGTTGTTATTATTGCCCTGATATTATTATCGGCTACTTATTTATTGCCGGTTTTAAAAACACATATACCAGGTCAACAGTTACCGGCCATATTAACCTTTGCCATCACCCTGTTTGCAACCGCTCCATTTTTTTGGGGATTGGCCATTCGCCGGTTGCACTCGCTGGCCTATCGTAATTTGTGGCTCGATAAAAAATATAACCATGGTCCGCTCGTAATGCTGGAAGTGGTACGGAACGTATTGCTGGTAGTGCTGGTTGGTTTTTTGGTGAACCAGTTATTCAATACGATGATCGCGTTGGTGGCTATATTGCCCGTGATCGTTATTGTGCTGCTGGTGTTTGCGCGGCGGTTGAATTCATTCTATGCACGTCTCGAAAAAAAGTTTTTGTCAAACCTGAATCAACGAGAGCACATGCAATCATCGGCGAGCAGTGATCTGTCGCCCTGGGACGCACACATGGCCTTTTTTACCATGCCGGCCGAATCAACGGTGGTGGGCAAATCATTGCAGGACCTGGCCTGGCGGGAGCAATACGGCATCAACATCGCTTATATTGAACGGGGATCGATAACAATTACGGCACCGGCCCGTTCAGATGTATTATATCCATTCGATAAAATGGCGGTGATCGGTACGGACGTACAATTGGAAGAATTCAGGACCGTGTTGGAATCGGCCCTCCTACCTTCAAAAAATGGGGAAGAAGAGATCACGTTGAACAAAATAATAGTTGATAATCATACCGCTTTGCGGGGTAAAACCCTTCGAAACTCCGGCATCCGGGAAATAACCAATGGCCTGGTCGTGGGTATTGAACGCAATGGCCAGCGCATCCTGAACCCTGATTCCACCACCATTTTTGAATGGGATGATATTGTATGGATTGTGGGAGACAGGAAAAAGATAGATGAACTGAAGGAGTTGGGGATCAGGCAATAGGAAGATAGTTGCCGGTTTCCGGATACCAGGCCCGTTAATGCGGAATACCCGCCTGTAATCAACCTGCAATTAAATTAAATTGAGCCCCGGAAACCGGTAACTGGTAACCCTCACTTGTCCAAAATCAGTTTTTTACCCGATAACATTTCTACTCACTCAGCATGCATTTAATACAGTTAACTTTAGAGTAAAATAATTGCTATGCCAAAATATGTCATTGAAAGAGAGATGCCGGGTGTAGGTAAGCTTACCCAGGAACAGTTACACGAAGCCGCTCAAACCTCCTGCGATGTATTGATAAATATGGGACCGGAAATACAATGGGTGCACAGTTATGTAACCGATGATAAGATCTATTGCATTTACAATGCGCCGGATGAAGCAACGATCAAAAAGCATGCAGTTGAAGCCGGATTTCCTGCCGATAAAATAAGCCGGGTACGGGCTATTATAGACCCGACAACGGCAGAGGTTTGATATCGTGAAGGTGGGGTTAGTATTCAAACTTGCGTAACGTTGGTGCTTTAAACCACATAACGATTACGACCAGCAAGGTCATGGTCCCACCAAAAATTACGGATGGTACAATACCCATTAATTTAGCTGCAACACCGCTTTCAAAATTGCCGATCTCATTAGACGAATTGATGAACATGGAATTTACTGAAGAAACGCGGCCGCGCATGGCATCGGGTGTTTTTAATTGTAGAATGGTGCCCCGTATCACCACGCTGATACCATCGAGCGTACCACTCATTAACAAGGCCAGAAATGATAACCAGTATATGTTTGATAAGCCGAATGTAATGATGCATAAGCCAAAACCGGCAACAACATACAAAAGGATCAACCCCTGTTTTTTGCGCAGGGGAAAAAAAGTGAGCGTAAGAATAACACTGATAGACCCTATATCCGCCGCTGCATTCAACCAACCGAAACCAATAGCGCCTACGTGTAAAATTTCAGCTGCATAAAACGGGATCATGGCTACGGCTCCGCCAAACAATACCGCAAACATATCCAACGTAACAGCACCCAGTAGTTCCTTCGTGTTAAAAACATAACGCAATCCTTCCTTTACACTTTCCCAGGATGCCTGGTCGGTATTGGCATGCACGATGGGTTTGCGTTCTATCTGGTACAGCGAAATGCCAGCAATGATTATATAGCCTATGATCAGGATAAACGTACCAGTATAACCAGTATACGCAATTAAAAAACCAGCAGATGCGTGCCCCAGTACAGATGCAGAGAGCCATGAACTGGAGCTCCAGGTAACCGCATTGGGTAGAATATTTTTAGGCACCAGTTGCGCTAATATAGAGCTGGATGCCGGTCCGGAAAAGGCGCGGATAACGCCAGTGCAAAAAACAACGAAATAAATTCCAAACTGAACAAACTTTTTACCTAAGGTCAATTCGGTGT
>DASUVL010000312.1:0-3349 GCA_036379015.1 Niastella sp. | reverse complement strand
ATCCCTCTCGATATTAAGCACTGCCAGCACATCTCCTTCAAACACGGCTTTTACCGCAATGCCCGCCTCGGTTTCAATGGTTAAGCCGGGATTATTAGTAATAATTTTTAATTCTGGTATATTATTCCTCCCAAAATGAAGCTTGATCAGTCCTTTTTCAACAGGCCAGGGTAACCGGCCTTTATTATTTTCAAAACTACCGCTGATACGTATCCCTTCCGGTGTGGTTTTAAAAACAATTTTCTTTTCATCTTTTGTGGAGGTATTCATGGCATTCTGGATGGCCAGATTCAATACCTGGTCGGCTTTCTTTTTGGCCGTCAGTTCTTTTGTTAATTCTTTCTCCCGGCTTTTCAGCGTTCTTACCACTGCATTTTTCTCTTTTTTCTCTTCCTCCAGTTCCTGTTTCTGCTTTTCCTGTTTTTGTATTACGGCATCCTTTTCTTTGCGCGTCATTTCCAGCCCGTTTATCTTTCCGGCCAAAACCAGTTGCGTATTCTTTATTGAAACCGCCTGGTCTTCGCAATATTGATGATAGGTGCGGAAATAATGCATTCGTCGCAGTGCATCATTAAAAGAGGAAGCAGAAAAAATAAAGCTCAGGTATTGGTAGTTGCTGCGGAGTTTATAAGCATAAACAATGTTCCTGGCATATTGTGCTTTCAGGGTATCGAGCCGGTCTTTTAAACTGTCAATGTCACTTTTCGATTTACCAATATTGCCTTCCAGGATGTTCATCTGGCGATTGATGTTGCTGATGGCCCGCTGGCGTAACCGGAGTTTCTCCTTTACCATTTCCAATTGCCTTATGCCGGCAGTGGTTTCATGTTTTGAATCTTTGAGGGTATTCTTCAGTTCATCAATTTCACGTTGAATTTCCGCTTGCTTTTGCTTTAATTCTTCACTGCCGCCCGGTTGCTGGGCAGGGAGGGCAATAACGATTAGCAGGGCTAAAAAGCAGGCCGCCATTAATTTTAGCATAGGGGGGACATTTTTTGTAAGGGGAAACCCTATAAATAACGAACAAGGAACAGGATTATTGAATCATAAAGCATTACTTCATCATTCAATTTTCCCCGCCCTCCCGCCTAAGGCGGGAGAACTTGTTCCTTGTTTAATATATTTTACTTTCTGCGGATCCAGCTTTCGGGATCCAGGTTCCTGTTTTCCTGCATCAGCAGAAATTCAATTTCACCATTACCGTCGTCATTTGCGGCTGCACGGCCCAACATTTGACCACTGGAAACTTTCTGATCTTTTGATACGCTTACTGAAGACAGGTTACTATATACGGTAAAGTATTTACCATGCCTAACAAGTACGCTCCAGTTTCCATCAATATCGAATATGCGCGATACTTCGCCTTCAAACACCGCTCGTACCACGGCTCCAGGTTCGGTAGCCAGTGTAATACCGGGGTTATTGCCACGCAGCCGGGTGCCTTCAATGGCATAGGTGCCAAAATGGATCTTCACATTGCCTTTTTCAATAGGCCAGGGTAAACGGCCTTTGTTACTTTCAAAACTGCCGCTTATCCGAAATCCTTCGGGTGTTGATTCAAGTACGCTTTCAACTGGCTTTTTGGGTGCTTCTTTTTTGGGCTCAACCCTGGCTACAGGAGGTGCGGCGGCTGGCGTGGTAGCTGGCGAAGTGGCGGCGTTGGCTGCTCTTTCCTTTTCTGCCGCTTTCCTGGCTGCTTCCGCTGCGGCGGTTTTCCTGGCATTTTCTGCCGCTTCTGCCGCTTCCCGGGCTCTTGCTTCTGCCAATGCTTTATCCCGGGCAAGCTTTATTTCGCGGTCGATGGCGACCCGGATGGCATTTTTTAACTTCTGATCGGCCTTTTGTTTGGCGGTAAGTTCTTTGGATATTTCTTTTTCCCGGGCTTTGAGTTTGCTCAGGATATCATTCTTTTCCCTTTTCTCACCTTCCAGCTCTACTTTTTGTTTTTCCTGCTTTTGTAGTACGGCGTCTTTTTCTTTACGCGAGCTTTCGAGCCCGGCGATCTTATCATGCAACAAAGTCTGCGTGTTCTTTATGGTAGATGCCTGCTCTTCGCGGTAGAGGCGATAAGCCCGTAAATATTGCACGCGACGCAACGCATCATTAAAGCTGGCGGCAGAAAATATGAAGTTCAAAAAATCGTAGTTGCTGCGATTTTTATAGGCATATACAATGCTTTTTGCATATTGCTGTTTCAGGGTATCGAGCTCACCTTTCAATCGCCCAATTTCATTTCTCGACTTCCCAATAGTGCCTTCAATTATATTTATTTGCTCACTGATGTTGCCGATGGCCTGCTCCCGTAAGCGCAGCTTCTTTTGTACCATAGAGAGCTGTAATAACCCCGCTTTTGTATTCTTCTTGGTGTCCTTCAGCGTATTTCTTAAATCATCAATTTCACGCTGAATTTCAGCCTGCTTTCTCTTCAGATCTTCACTGTTGCCAGGTTGTTGTTGTGCAAACAGAGCTACCGAAACCGACATGGCCAGGAAACCGGTAAGCATCATTTTCAGCATACTGAAAAAATTTTAAGTGTTAACAGATCGGGCAGGGTTATATCAATCGCGGCTATCTACAGGGTTGGATGTAATATATTCTATAACGCTTACTGTCGTTTATAATTTTTCGGGATCGTAAACGGAAAGCTTAAATCGACGTTAAAATCAAACTGTTTGAACTCCATTTCTATATCGAGCTTGGACTTTTCCGATACCGTAATTTTACGATGGGTTGAGAAATGAATGCCATTTTTCAACTGATAATCACCATAGCTAAGGTAAGCGGTACGGGCCCTTATTGCATCCACATCATCGAGCTTGCTATGTTGCAAAGTAAAGTCTTCTTTATTTACGGTCAACAGGTGTTTGAACAAAACGCCCAGGCTGATGAGTGAAATGGTTTTATCGTCTTTTTTATACGAGTTGATATTGCTGTCGAGAAAAATGGGATTGCCAACAAGCAGGTTTTGCAGATCGGAAAAGGTCATTGGAATTTTTGTTAATTCCTGCAGGTACCCTACCGACCGTAACTGCACCGTTCTGTTGAGCTTGTTGATAACTTTCACACTATCGGGCGTAATCAGCACCCTGAAGGCATCAAAACCCAGGGCAGCATTGATATTAACCCATAATATGCTGTCTTTTTTCAACCTGACAAAAGCATTAAAAGGGGGCGTCTTTTTTCCATCACTGCCTTCAAAATCCACTTTTACTTTTGCTGAGAAGGTTTGAAAATCGATGGTGTTTTTGCGGATGGTGTCCCACACTTTTTTAATATACAACATGGAATCGGCGCGGTGGTCCACAACCGGTATCACCACGGTTGTATCTTTTTTGGCGATGGCCGTTTG
>DASUVL010000311.1:0-8443 GCA_036379015.1 Niastella sp. | reverse complement strand
CAGACTGGTATGGTCGCATTGTTGATTGCTAAACTCAGCTTGCAGCCTGATAGACTCAACTAACAATGGTAAAAAGTTTGCTTGCAGAGCAATTAAAATTATATGTAGACATCCAAAAACTGGTAATCTACTCACTAAACGCCCCAATCATCCGCCGTTAATTCAAACTTCATCTCGCCATTCGGCAACAGTCCGGTTTCCTTCCAACCAAATGACCGGTAAAAATCAGCTGCCCGGGTTTTGGGTGCGGTACTTAACCAGATGGTGTCAGTTGTTTTGCTGTAATACCAATCCAGCAATAAAATAAGCAATTCCCGGCCAATACCCTGCCCTTCAAACTCCGGCAGCACAAACAATGCCCACACATTATTTTTCGAGAGGTCGCCAATGGCAAAACCCACTATCTTATTGTCCATTTCACACACCCAACCTTTCCCGCGCTGCGACAAATAATCTTCATAATCCCCGGCTGTAACCAGGGCCTGATTGGATAATGCATTTTCTTTTACGGCCAGTCGTACCGCCATCATGTGGGGTATATCTGTTAACAATGCTTCTCTGAAATTCATTTATTAATGTTTTTTATCTGCGTCTTTTTCTGTTTCTGTTAGATCCGATCTTTAAAAAAAATATAATACCCGATAAGGTGGCAGTGATCCCGTTGGCCAGCATTAAAGGCGTATCGTGAATATACAACCCATAAATGAACCAAAGGATAGTACCTGCAAAAAGCATTGTAAAAGTAATAATTGAAAGGTCTTTAGTAGACCTTGTTTTTATGGTTTTATATGCCTGTGGAATATAAGCCCCGGTGGTAAGCGCAGCAGCAATAATTCCGATGGTGGAAATGGTTGTCATAGGAAACAAAAATATTTAATCAGCATCAAATGGAAGCCGTGAAAGATACATATTAACTTTTTACTGTCTTTTTAATTTTATTATGCCATAACAGCAACATCACCGATACCATTAAAATACAAAGAACCGTAATATTGTTATTCAAATATTTTATTACAGGTGTATAAAACAAAATAATAGCAATAAATACCGACAAGCCAAATGATAATGAAATAGCAATGGCCGGCCGCCGCTTAATGTGTTGCAATATCATAACCGTGGTGGCCGGAATGGTTGACTGCAATAAAAAAACACCAATGCACAAGGCTGCCAGATGTCGCTTTAAAATGGTAAGAAAAGGAATGGAAAGAAGTAATACGATCAATGAATATCTTTTGTGGCCGATTTTATCAGCAAGCACAGCACCTACAATTTTACCACACATAGCTGCAAGCGCGATTATCATCAGCCAGGTATAATTTCCTTGTTGTACCAACTGCACAACATCCCATACAACCGAACGCAAACTGATCACGGTTAGCAGTACGCACATAACCAGGTCATGCTTTTCCAAACCAGTTTGCTGCCGGCCATCATTTACCACAACGCGCGTTGAATTATAAAAGAATATAACAGCCAGTATAAACGCCATACAAAGTATTAACCCAACAGGAACAAAATTAAAATGGATATAGGCCAGCCAGCCACCTGCTATCAACCCTACTATACCCGGTGAGGCAAAAATGCCGATACCTATTGACCGGTCATCATGTCGGGTTGCTTCCATTCCACCAGTCACATGGAACAGGGCAGATGCAATACCGGCAAAAAGTATTGTCAGCTCCGGTGTATACGGCAACAGCAACAGGGAAAATATTAATAGAATAAAAGTAAGGATCAGGTATTTCCTGGGCATGAAAAATGTCTCCACCAACCAGGCTACAGCCAGTTGTCCGCCAAATGCCAGTATATTATATAAAAGGGTAAATATCCCTAATTCCAGCGGTGAATGTCCCTGGTAAAACAAACTTCCGATAATAAAACCGGCTATGCAGTCATTGATACCATGACCTATGCCTAATGTTATATACTTTCTCATTACAGTCATTTATTCATTTGCCTCTACGTAGTGTATCAACTTTAAGATGAAATATAAATTCACATAAGTAATGCTGTTCATTAACAACACGGCGCTCGTTAATTTCTTCGGCGAAAAATAATAATTAAGCAGTTTTAAAACCACCCATTCCACAATCAGGGTTGGAACAAAATACAGGAAAAGAGAAATGAGTAAAGGATCGATGGGTATTTTGACCAGTGGAGTAGCCATCTTAATAGTTCGCAGCAGGCAAAGGCCAATAACAAGGGAAGCCAGATTAGCGATCAGGGAAGCACGGGTATTTTGACCATAAAGCTTGTAACCATACCTTCTTAAAATGTAACCTTCAATCCATACTGTAGTGCCCATATGCACGAAGAAGAAAAAAGGAAGAACGATGATGAGGGCCGAGGCGCCATCCAGAAGAAATATCTTTAATATCATGCAGGTTGTTTAAGGGTTTTTAAATATAATCCAGCTTACCATACTTTTTGTACTCCTTTGCAAAAAAAGTAACTTAAAAAATCCTTAAAAGAAAAACCCTGCCGTTCCGGTTCAGCCGGGACAGCAGGGTTATACTTATTAAACAAACTATTGTATCAAAAAATATTAAAATGTTGGATCGGTTGGCGTATTGGTGTTGTTATTTCGCTCCTGGTTTGGATAGGGCAAATAACTACGCTTACGTTCGCTAACCGGCCGGTTAAAACGGCGATTATCCATTAGCCTTAACCCCGACATATATAGCTCAATGGCACGATGGCGATAAATTTGTTCGAGTAACTGAGCTTGTGTATACGGTCCGGGATCAACAGGCAATCCGGCGCCTACGGCAAACGGATCGCTGGCCGGCTGTTTGGTAATAACCTTATTCAATTCAATTAAAGCATTTACCAGATCTGGCGTTGACTGACGTGCATAGGCTTCTGCTTTTATCAATGTTATTTCACCCGGCAGGTATATAGGCCAGGCGATGGTGGAAGTGGCCCCAAAGCCGCTGATACGGTAACGCGGGTTACTACCGATAGCTATATAGAACGGTACCCGTTTATCGGCCAGATTGGGCTCCAACGGTACTGGTAGCCCCATAGTAGAATCGAGTGGCTGAAAAACGTTGTTCGTTGCAGTAGCCGTTTCATAGATGGGATTGAGCGCCTGCAGATCGAAATTCAACGTTGATCTTTTGGTAAGATCAACCGCATTGGCCGCCGCCAACGCCTGTGTATAGTTGCCGGTATATAACGACAACCGTGCTTTTAACGCCTGTAACGTATTTATGATATCAATACCCGCGGGAACATTACTTATGAACGCAGAACTGATAGCATTCGCACTCACCGTAGCCAGCGCATTATTCACCACATCCAACGCTTTATTCAATGCAGTTGTATTAGGGATGAAACCGGCATTTACGCTAACTCCGGTTGTATCGGCTACTTGTTCCCAAAACATAGCCATATTGGTAATCGCCAGGGCTTTAAAAATACTGGCATGGGCTATCAATCCGCTGGCATAATTCTTATCGGCCAGCTCCGGCGCATACTTCAGCACATTGTTAGCATCATATATTACCTTGTTGCTGTTTGTCCAGAACGATAATACAAGGCTATTGGTAGTTGGGTCAACTTTATCTGCCCCCTGGAAAAGCTGATACTCGCCGGTGTTCCCCTGGTTAAGAATGGTCAGTTGTTTTGTCAAAAAGCCATCTGTTGTAATCAGGTTGTATAACGAGCCGGCACGGCTAAAAGCATATGCCCTTTGTACGCCAACTGCTACCCCCGTGAGGCCGGCAGACGATTTGAACGCATTGTCTTCCGGAACTCTTGACGGATCGGTATAATCTTTTTTACAGCCTACGGTCATTAAAAGTACCGCAGCCATTGTCAAACAGGTAGTATATTTTATAGTATTGAACTTCATAAAAATCAAATTTGCGGGTTAGAATTTTGCGGCCACATTGAAACTGAACGTGCGGGGAATAGGTACTGCACCAAAATCAACTGCACGTAAAATGGTACTTTGTCCACCGGCGTTCACTTCAGGGTCATATCCTTTATAGTCGTCCCAGGAGATCAGATTACGGCCACTCACACTTACCGTAAGATCATTGAATACTTTCACTTTTCCCAACCGGTAACTCAGGCTGATCTCACGCAGCTTTACAAACGATCCATCATCAACCCGCCATTCTTCTATCTGGTACACACTGTTGATATAGCCACGGGGTAGTAAACCCAGGTGCTCCTGCTCAGCTACTGTACCATTACCCACGCCCTGTCTTGTTCTGAAATCGGCATTCCATACATCAACACCCTGTACAGCGTCGAACTGAACCCGTAAGCCGAATTTCTTATATCCCACTTCGTTAACTAAAGAAGCGGTATAATCCGGATTGGGATCACCGATCACTTTTAACACGCTGGCGCCGGAGGGCAACCCATTCGCATCACGCTGCGTGGTATACTTATCGAATCCGCTTTGTACTCCTTTTTCATTCAATGGGAAGCCGGAAGCGTTTTTAATTTCATTGCCATTATTGTCTTTGGCAAAGAAAGTTCCATAAAATACACCTATCGGATGATCTTCTGCCACCCAAATAGGGGAGCCTGAAACGCCAACTAATGATATTGCCTGGCCAACCTTCAATGCTTTGTTTCTGTTACGGTTAAATATAGCGGTAACATCCCAGCTCCAGTCTTTATTCTTGAATGGAGTTCCTGATAATACCACCTCCAATCCTTTATTCTCCAATGAGCCAATATTATCAAGCAAATTTGAATAGCCATTGGTTGGCGCAATATCACGGCGAAGCAGCAGATTGTTCACTTTTTTAATATAGTAGTTGAACTGAAGGCTAAGCCGGTTGGAAAAGAAAGCAAGGTCAGTACCGAACTCCAGTTCTTTTTGTCTTTCAGGTCCTACCCTGGAATTAGACAGTCCGGGATTCGAGTATATAGCAGTTCTACCTACATAAGGATTTGCATAATATGCATTGAACCGGTCATATGCGCCGATACCTGTCATGTTACCTGATTCGCCATAAGCGATCCGCAGCTTGGCTACATTCCACCATTTAGACAGTGACAACCCGGCCCAGAAATCGGTTTCTGAAATAACATAGCTGCCACTTCCTTTTACATATACCTGGTTGCGTTCGTCTTCCCCAAATACAGAAGAACCATCCCGGCGAACGGCGCCGGTTAAAAACAGCTGGTTGCGGAATTTAAAATTCTGCTGCACGTATACGCCTGAAACCGATAATTCACTGCGAGTGTCTACGCCAGGTAATATTGTACTGGCGGCATTCACTGTTTCTACAAAAGGAGCAAGTCCACGACCCTGGTTCAAGGTATAGCCGTTCTTTTCGTATTGAACTGAATATCCCACCTGGGTGGTTGACGCCCATTGATCATTGATATTTACCTGATACGTACCATTTACTTCATGATTTATCTGGAAGAAATTATTGTTCGCGGCACTCGCATACCCGTTTAGTGAAGGATCGATAGCTACTGGAGGATTAATACTACCGCCACCACCAAAGGAAGCCGGGCTTGCGAAATAAGCAAAGGGCGGCATTAATGTAGTGCCACGCTGCGCATAATTGTCAATACCCAGGGTATAATCAAATGACAATCCTTTTGCCGGTCTTATTTTTAATGAGGTACTGGCAATTAACCGGTTGGTTTCCTGCTTTTGTTTAAAATCTTCTATCACCGATACCGGGTTTATGCGCAAGCGCTCCCCAACTGACTTTAAATTCCCTAAAGCATTCCGTTCCCAGATATTGTGAAAATTACCGATGATGGTCACTGAGTTCATGGGCGAAAAGAAAGTGTTACCATCGGGCTTTTCATTGCCAGCGCTGTTGATATAGTTCAATCCAACGCTTAAATCCGCCCATTTGGCCAACTCCTGATCGAGGTTAACCCGGAAAGTATATCGCTTAAAATCGGTATTTTTAATAATACCTTCATTGAAAAAATAAGAGGCTGAGGTGTAATATTTGGTCTTGTCTTTTCCGCCTCTTACCGATACCGTGTTATCGGTTCCCGGAGCGGTGCGGAAAATATAATCCTGGTAATCGTACCGCGTTACCGGCGTTGTATTGGTGGGCAGTACGCCGCTTATTGCAGATATAATATCCTGAGTGAAAACATCCGGTGAGCCACCAAATTTCACAGGCGCCTGGTTTACATCGAGTTTTTTACGCAACTCGCTCATCATAATACCTGTTGTAAAATTAACGACAGGCGCACCCGTGCTTCCGCGCTTGGTAAAGATCTGAATAACACCGGTATTGGCCCTTGAGCCATAAATAGCCGAAGCAGCGGCGCCATTCAATACTTCGATCCGTTCTATGTCTGCCGGGTTAATGTCTGCCATCCGGCTCTGCCCCGGACTGCCCACAAAATTATTACTTTGCGAACTACCAGGACCGGCACCAGGACCATCGTATGTGGTCTGCGTATTGGTAACCCTGTTAGTTGCATTGTTTACGATAACGCCATCCACAATATATAATGGCTCTGATGAACTGTTTATAGAACTGATACCGCGCAGACGTACGGAAATGCCGCCGGCAGGGTCGCCCGAGTTTTGAGTGATCTGCGCTCCAGCCGTTTTTCCTTGCAACGCCGCCAGCACATTACCGGTTGCGCCTTTAGTGAGCTGATCGGCTTTTACCGTGCTGATATAACTTCCGAGTTGTTTACGGGTAGTTCCCTGCGATGTACCGGTCACCACTACCTCATCTAAACCCAGGGCATCTTCTGCCAAAGCAACACTTACCGTATAATTTTCGGCACTGCCAACTTGCAGGTTCTGCGAAACGGTTTTAAAACCCACACCAGAGAACTCCAATGTATGGCTGCCTGGTTTCAATGGCGCATTGATGCTGTAATTGCCCGACGGATCGGTGGCCGTACCAAAGTTTGTATTTTTTACAGTTACTGAAATACCGGACAACGGCTGTTGATTCGCTCCGGTGATCTTTCCGCTAATATGAACCTGGGCCAGGGTCAGGCTCACTAACAGCTGGCAGATCAGCAATAAGCTTCCTGCTTTTACTGGCCGGCTATTCGATAATAAAAGTTGGGTCATAATCCTTTTTTTCGAATTAATAATTAGGTACCATGTAACAGTTTAAGGACAGGCTTGAGATTAATTTTTCGGGTAGTTATTGCAGTAGGGCCGGAAATTTCAATGGCTTGTATAGCCTGGTGAGAGCAAAAAATAATGATGTGTTGGATTAATTTGTATATGTGTATTTCCGGTAGAAATAACAGGATGGTTATAATGAATTGACCGGTAATAAAATCCTCTCATATGGATTGCCTGTCTGAAGGTGTAAAGCATGGCGTAACAGTTAGTTAACACCAAATTCAGCATTAAAACGCAAATTACCAAAACAAAAAGCATGTTCCTGCGGCTTTATGCAGGAATAAAATTAAACTAAATAGTAATACTTCCTTTTCCGGCTAAACCATGCAGAACTAGGAAAGAATAGAGGGAATCGGGAAACGTGAAACGTAAAATCGGCAGAACGAAGTGGGAAGTGGGCACTCGTGAATGGTCTATAGAATTTAGAAGAGTTCGATAATTTTCAATCTTCCCGAATAAAGTCTCCCCCTTTAGGGGTGAGGGGTAAAAAGAAAAGGGCCATCCGTTGCTTTCGCTCAGGATAACCCTTTCTTACTTTACTCTTATATACGTGAACCTTATTGCACGTTGAAAGCAACCTGTCCATCTCCCCATAACAACGCTACTTTACCGCTCTTGTCAACGGTGAACGTCATACGCTCGGTGAACTGTGGTGCTTTAGTGGGCTTTACTTTAATGCGTAATACATCATCTGCTTCTGCATATTTGTAAGCGCCCCACTGATTCGGGGTTTTATTAAAAATGATCACCCATTCCTCTTTATTGGGAATGCTGAATAAACCATACTTACCGGCAGCAAGGGCTTTGCCTTCTACCTTAACATCCTTGCTTACTTCAAAAGTAGTGGCTTCATTAGCGCCTGTTCTCCACACCTTACCGTAAGGCGCAATTTCTTTCCCGACTTCCCGGCCTTTCACTGATGGCTGGCTATAATCAATGGTGATCACGGCACCACTGCTGATTGTTTCTGTTACTTTGGCGGGCGGACTTGGTCTTTTTGATTTATCGTCCTGAGCCCGTACTCCTATTGTAACCAATGCTATGGCTGATAAAAGCAATAGTTTCTTCATACATTATTATTTTATAGTGAAAAGTAAGCCTTTATGGATTTCCTTCCAGCAACTTTTTCAGGTTAGCCAGCGATTTCTCCATAGGCGGCCCCAATTGCTTATCAAAAACTATGCTACCAAATTTTTCCCAGGGGTACCAGCGTAGTTTTACATCAAAATACCATTGCAGCACCAGCTTTTCGTCCCCGCCCGTCCAAATAAACCCACTGGTAAGTACCCGCGCATTTTGCTGTTGCCAGGCCGTGAGCAGGGTATCGCCTACCTGTGACTCTTT
>DASUVL010000310.1:0-5209 GCA_036379015.1 Niastella sp. | reverse complement strand
CTCTTTTTTTGGTGGGTTGCCGGTTTTGAATTACCATAAAATAAGCAGCGGTAATGAACCCGATTTTCTCACAGTAACCACCGGGCAGTTACGCAAACATTTTGATTACCTGAACCGTAATGGTTATACAACAATTTTTATAAGTGAATTGCTGGAGCATGTTGAACATAAAAAGCCATTACCCGCCAAATCTGTAATGATCACCCTCGACGATGGATACAGGGATAATTTCACCAGTTTGTATCCGCTTCTGCAGGAATATAATATTAAAGCAAACATCTTTCTGGTGGCCGGGTTTATTCAATCTCCCGACAATAAACACATAGCCCTTAACCCAATGGGCGAATTTATGCATGTGGCTGATGCCCTCGTTATGAGTAAAGATATGGTTCAGTTTGGGTTGCATACCTTCAGCCATCAAAGCTATTCAAAATTGGGCCTGCCAGAAATTGAAGCAGATATCAAAAAAACAAAGGAACGATTGCGGGAATTGGGGATACCGGTACAGCCCTGTCATGCTTATACATTTGGCGCGTACAACCAAAAGAATGATAAAAAGCGACAGGCTATGTTTGAGTTATTGAAGCAGAACGACATAAGTATGGCGTTTAGGGTAAGTAACTGGGTAGACAAATTACCTGTAAAAAATAAATTATTTATCAGCCGTATTCATGTAAGCGGATTGTTTCCGTTCTGGAAATTTAAGGTAGCCGTATGGGGGTTTATTAAAATCTTTAACCGTTTCGAAAAAATGTTCAAATAGACCAACTACTGTAACAGCAGGTATGTAACGCTGTAACAATTTTCGATAAGTTATTTTATAGAGGTAGTAGTAAATTGTTTCATGTACAATTAAATGTTACAGCCGTTATAGATATATTTTTTCTTATATAACTGTATGTGTAATGCCAGCTCTATTAAAATTAATTTTAATAGAACTGGCATTTTTTTTTCTCCTTTTTGCTCCCCAAATATTGCTTTTATAACTTCATCGTATTATTTCAATTCCCGCATCTTTTATTTAGTTTGTTGTTAGTCAGTTGATTTCCACATTAACCTAAGCATAATTACTTATTTGGATGTGGGGTAATGAACATATTTAGATAGTACATTCCTTCCGTATATATACGAAACACTGCTACTTTTCCAAATCCATTTTTTTTCATCACACTATTTTTAAAATCAATCTGTTTATAATAAAGACTAACAGGGAAGTAGGTTCTATGAAATAATGATTAGTAAAAGAGACGAAAAAGTTCATTACATATTTCAATACAAAAAGATGTGTTTGACTTTAGTCTATTTTTTTATGAAACTTTTATCGAGCATACTTTCAGGCATTATAATTGTTAGCTAATCGTGAAACTACTCTTTAAGAAAAACGTAAAAATATCCCTATGATCAACACTACACGAAGGAAATTCCTGCGGGATGCCTCTGTGACAGCAACAGGACTGTGCATAACCTCGCAGTTAGGAGCAAAGAAACAAGAAATCCGTGCCAACTCAATTAAGTGCGCACCCAGACAAACGTTCGCACTGTTAGGTACAATCTCCACACTACAATCAGGCAAGTGGTCTGATCCAGCAACCTGGGGTGGCAAATTACCAGGTACTGCAGATATTCCTCTTATTTCATCAGGTCATACTGTTACATACGATTTAACTACCGCAATCGTTGCAGGTGTGAGTATAAGCAGTGGCGCCACATTACAATTTGATAGCAGCAAAAGCACAACGTTGCAATCATCAGGTAATGTAGTAGTAGAAGGAAAATTACAAATGCGTCCAGCATCTGCCAGTGTTATTCAAACTTTACAATTTATTAATATCGACGAGAGTAAGTTTGTTGGTGGTGGTATGGAAGTATTAGGTTCAGACGTAGGTTTGTGGGCGATGGGATCAGGTGTATTAGACCTGGTAGGTACTGCTAAAACTGCATTTGTACGTGCTGCTGGCAATATTTTTTCAGGCACAAACACTATTTCGTTGAACAGTACGCCTTCGGGCTGGCAGGCGGGTGATGATATTTCCATCGCGCCAACCGAATCACCTGTCGTGGGAAGTGCTTTTACAAATGGTTTCGAAGATCGTACTATTAATAGTATTTCCGGATCGTCACTTACCCTGAACGCCGGTACTGTTCGGGCACATCCTCAGGTCAATAACCTGTGGACTGCCGAAATAATTAACCTAACAAGAAATGTACGTATTGAAGGTACAGCTACGGGAAGAACGCATATTTTTATTCGTACTTCTGTACCACAAACTATTCAGAACGTACAGATCCGATATATAGGACCCCGCAAAAACCGCACTGGTGATGCTACTGCCGAATTTGTGTTGGGTAGATATGGCCTTCACTTTCACCATTGTGATAATGGCAGCGTTGGATCCCTGATACAGGGTTGTGTTATACGTGACACGGGCAGCCATTGTTATGTTCCCCACTCATCAAATGGCGTAACCATGAAGGGCAATGTTGCTTACAATTTCATGGAAATTGCATTTTGGTGGGATGTGCTGGATTTAACGCATGGCATAACCTGGGATGGCAATCTCGTAGCAAAAGGGTCATTCTTTCACAATGCAGCTGACATTGACAACGGCGATGCGCCCACATTTACTGTTAGTGCCTTTCTATTAGGCGTTGGCGATGATAACGTTTGTAATAATAATATTGCCATTGGTATGACGGGTGACCATCGTAATGGTGGTGGCTACTTCTGGCAGGAAGGGTTGATTGAAAGTGTATGGGAATTTAAAGGTAATATGGCGCACAATTGTTGTGGCGGTTTGGTTACCTGGCAAAATAATCTAAAACTCCATGTTATTGAGGACTCTGTACTCTATAATAATGAAATGGGTATTTACCATGGTGCCTATTCAAACTCTTATTTGTATCGTGGCGGCTATATTTACAACAATGAAATAAAAATCAAGGCATCTTCAGGAAATTCTCTCCGCGTAAAGTTTGAAAACCTGGTTATCAATGCTGCCGGTTTGGACTATGCAATTGTTATGGAAGAAGGTCCATTGGATGGTGAATTGCCTATCTTAATCAGAAATTGTACCATTACCGGTCATAGAAAAGCAGGCCTCGTTAATGAGTCGCCGAACAAGGTAAAAAATGTAGATATAATACAATGTGTTACAGAAGGTAAAGAAGGCGGGTTCCTTGCCTTATTAGCCAGTGCCGTAGATTATTTTCTTAGTCCCCTGGCAAGTAGCAGCGAACAAATCAGGGTGCAACCAGTAAGCGGTCAGGCATACCTGCTTACGAAATTGGGAAAAGTAAATATTGCCCCGTTTGCTCCCACTATCTGGGGTAATGGGAACGGGTTGAAAGCAGAATACTTTAACGATACCAATTTTTCGAAACCGGCATTTACGAGAACAGACGCCTCTGTATGTTTCCTTGACTGGAACCAATTAGGCGTACACTATAAAATTCCCATTGGCAGCAGCTACTCCATTCGTTGGAGTGGAAAGGTAATGCCGCATTATTCTGAGGCCTGTACTTTCTATGTAGAAACCGGCGGCGGTTGTCGGCTATATGTTGATGGCAAGCTGATTTTGGATAGCTGGGCAGAACAGTACCCGGATACATTAAAGTCTTCTGTCATTACCCTGGTTGCCGGTCAGAAGTATGATATTAAGCTTGAGTACTTTAATACAGACAATCGTTCAAATATTGGTTTGAAGTGGCAAAGCGCCAGTCTGCCACTGGAGTATGTTCCTATTGATCAGCTTTTCTCTGATCCCATCGGTTCACAACCTCCTACGCCTACCAATAATAAACCCATTGCCAATGCAGGTTCAGATCTGACCATTACGTTGCCAACCAATTCAGTTACGCTGGATGGTGCTGCATCGAGAGATACTGATGGAACCATAGCATCCTATGCATGGGCAAAAGTAGGGGGCCCTTCTCAGTTCAATATTGCCAATGCCAACACTGCTACACCAACTGTAAGCGGTCTTGCAGCAGGAGTTTATGTTTTCCGTTTACAGGTAACTGACGATAAAGGTGCAACCGGTTCTGACGATGTTACAGTATCCGTGCTTGCTGCTAACCTGGGACCTGTTTCCAATGCCGGTGCCGACATCAGTCTAACGCTACCGACAAATTACACAACCTTGAATGGTGGTGCATCAAGCGATCCTGATGGTACCATTGTAAAATATGCATGGGCTAAAATTAGCGGACCGTCAACATTTACGATCGCTGATGCCAGTGCACCCAGCACTTCATTGACCAACCTGGTTGCTGGTACTTATGTATTCGAATTGAAGGTAACCGACGATAAAGGCGTTACGGCTGTAGATAATGTTAATGTAATAGTTGGTATTACCCCCAATCAGCCACCTGTTGCCAGGGCCGGAGCTGACATGGTCATTACATTGCCAACCAGCAGCGTTACATTGAGTGGTTCTGCATCAAGCGATCCTGATGGTTCAATTGTAGCCCATGCCTGGTCAAAAGTCAGCGGACCCACAGCTTTCCAGTTTGCCAGTCCTAGTTTTGCTAACACAATGGTAAGTAATCTGGTAGCCGGTACATATGTGTTCAGATTAACTGTTACTGATAATAGAGGCGCAACTGCCAATGATGATGTAACAGTTGTAGTACTTGAAAGCTCATCACCCGGTAACCAACCTCCGGTAGCCGTTCCTGGCAACGATCTTACCGTTCAACTTCCGAGTGCAGGTGTAATATTGGATGGCTCGAAATCTTCTGATGCTGATGGCAAGATCGTTTCGTACAAATGGACAAAAGTAAGTGGTCCTACAACCTTTACTTTACTTACACCATCCGCAGCGACAACTGTACTCACTAATATGGTAGCCGGTATTTATGTATTCAGATTGACCGTTACCGATGATAAAGGTGCATCAGACAACGAGACGGTCGTTGTGGAGGTATTGGCTATGAAACAGCCTCCTCTGGGTATACTGACTGTAACGCCTGCTCCTAATCCATCAACAACTACCTTCAAGTTAATGATAACAAGTTCGAATACGGATTCTATTTTTATTCACATCTATGACTCGTCGGGAAAAATAGTGTCCTCCATTTATAATGTAAGCAATTATGCAACGGTTACAGTAGGTGCTTACTGGCGTCCGGGAACATATACCGCATTTACCTGGCAGGGTAGTTTAAAGGTTATAACCAAACTGGTTAAAATGTAAACAGGATATTTCCG
>DASUVL010000309.1:0-14755 GCA_036379015.1 Niastella sp. | reverse complement strand
TGCTCGTAAACGATCAACACGCCATACAAGCCTGACAAATGATCGAGCACTTGTGACAATGGCTGGTTATTATACATGTGCCATGAGCCTTTTGTATTCTCCGGTAAAGAAGGGTTATCATCAGCGTGCATGTTCTCCTTATTTACCATCGCGTTGTTGTTGGCACCGAATATGCGTACAGTCGTAATATTCGGTCCATAAACAAATTCCTGGCCCGGCGATAAATACACATCCTTCTTCATCAGGTTATTTGCTATTGCTACCGGTTTAATCACTACCCTTCCATTGTACAATCGTACCCTCATTTGTTTATCTTTCGTAAAAGCAGTGACCATAAACTCAGTACCCAATGCCGTTGTAGTAATGGCGCCACTTTCAACCCTGAATGGTCTTGTTGTGTCTTTGGCAATTTTAAAAAAGGCTTTGCCTGATAAGGTAATATCCCTTTGGGTAAATGGCTTTTTATACGTTACCTCACTATTATTGAATAGTACGATCATCGAACCATCAGATAATGTTATGCTCTTTTCTTTACCTGTTGTATTCACTTCGTGTTGTACTACAGTCAATATACTATCCGCTGCTTTTTCTGTAGTGGCTACAACAGGCTGCTGGCGGCCATTCTTAAAAAAGAATGTCCCTCCTACTCCAACTACCGCTAATACAGCAGCAGCAACGGCAACCCGGCGTAATCTCCGGTAAACAACATTCCGTTGTTGCCTGTCGTCGTCTTCCAACAACACATTGCCCGTTTCTTCGGGCTCATTCATGGAAACGACTTTAGCGTCTCTTGCGGCAATGGTTTTCTTAAACAGATCCCATTCCTCCTCCTCATTCACCTGGGTGGTCAGCTTCACCGCAGTCAATTGCCAGGTGTCCTTTAGATGTATAAAATAACTCCGGTTAGCTTCACTGGCATTGATCCAGTCAACAACCAGCGAACCCTCTTCATCACTTAGGCTATTGGTTAGATACCTTACTAATAACTCATTTATTTGATTGCTGTTTTCCATGCACTTATAATTGATACGATCAGGAAAAGATTTACCCTTACAGGAGAAATAAAAAAATTATTATTTACTTAACAGAATATTGAAAGTCAATAGAATAATATAGCAGGAAAGATAAGAAGCCAGCTTTTCGCGCAATTTTACCAGCGCCCTGCCTATTTGGGTTTCCACTGTTTTTATGGAAATATTCAGCTGTTCAGCGATCTGCGCATACTTCAACCCTTCAAAACGGCTCAGTTCAAATATCCGGCGCATTTGTTCAGGCAACTCACTAATAGCAGTCTGAATATCGGCCTGTAATTGCTTAACATCTACATCATCGAAACTGTATGTTTCGGTGTTTTCGGAACCGGCATGCAATACAAATTGAATATGCTGTTGGGTTATTTTCCGGTGTTTCAGCATGTCGAGGATGTTGTTGGTAATGATCTTGTACAGATACGATTTTGGCGATACGCCAGGTGTTAACTGTTGACGAGCGTCCCATAACTTAATAAACCCGGTATGAACGACCTCCTTGGCCATATCGAGATCGAGGCCATACTTAAACTGGCAGTAGGCGCACAGAGAAAGAAAGTGCTTTTTAAAGAATTCCCCAAAGCTCGCATCATCAAACCTGAAATCGTCGGCAGAGGTACCTTCAGGTTTATTCTCCTGGGGGGTTGGGTTCATTGACAGGCACTTTTGGTTAGTTAAGGTACCAAATTAACTACAAAAGGGCATTTTTGACAACAACTACATGTCAATTACTTTTTATCTCAACAGCATTACCATGCCCGTCCGTTTTTCGATAACGGCGCTGGCAGGGGTTCTATACCATAAAACATAAGCATATCCACCAACATCAGCCTTTTGTGATTTATACATGCCATTCCAACCAATAGCCGGATTAGCAGAATCAAAAACCCGTTCGCCCCAACGGTTAAAGATGGTCAACCGGTATTCGGTGAACCGGCAGTCGGCTTCCATGGCCGGTTTAAAATGATCATTCCGCCCATTTCCATCCGGTGTAAACGCATTGGGCACCTTTACCTGGCAATTACAATTTTCAAATTTCACTAGCACCGAATCGGAAATAACTTCACAAGCAGTGGTAATGTCTACGCGGTACTTGCCGGTTTTTACCGCTTTGTACAAGGGATCAATCGTACCATCGTGCCATTGCCAGGTGGCCGGCACATTCACCATGGCATTCAGCAATAGAAAATTTCCTTCACAAAGGGCGGTATCCCTGCCCAAATTAACGACGGGCGGCCGGGCATACGCTACCAATATGGTATCGGAACGAATGCAGCCACTATTTGAAACATGCACCCAATATTGTCCGGGTTGTAATACGGTATAGGTAGTGCCGGCCGAACCATCCTGCCAGGTGTATTGCATGGTACCGGTAACAGCTGCATTCAATAACAACGTGGCTTTATTACAAACCATGGTATCATTACCTAATGCTACATTCGGCTTAGCAGCATAGGCTACATTCACCGTGTCGGTTTTCAAACAGCCGTTCTTTTTTACATCCACCCAATATTTCCCTGGCAATGAAATGGAATAATTAGTAGTTGTCGTTCCGTCCTGCCATAGATAACTATCGCCGGTGGCAGATGCCACATTCAGCAACAGGTTACTGGTATTACACAAGGTTGTATCGTTGCCTAAGGCTACCTGAAATATAGCATAGGATACGTTGATGGTATCTTTTTTGTGGCAGCCGCTGGTGCTGGTCACATCAACCCAGTACTGACCAGCCTGGTTAACCGTAAAATCAGGCAGTGCAGAACCATTTTGCCAGGCGTAAGCCGTGCTACCCGCATCAACGACGTTTAATGTAAGCGTAGCGTTTTCGCAAAGGATGGAATCGGGGCCCAGTTCGAGCACAGGATCGGCACCGGTTGTAACTAAAATAGTATCAGTAGCTTTACAACCGCTTTTCAATACATCTACCCAATATTTTCCGGCCAGCGATACCGGATAAGTTGCACCAGTAGCTCCGTCCTGCCACGTATAGCTATCTCCTGATGCCGGTGCAGCATCCAGCAGCACGCTCTTTCCACTACACACTATGGTATCGTTACCTAATGCTACCTGCAATGTGGAATACACTACATTAACGGAATCTCTTTTGCGACAGCCGGTACTACTGGTTACTTCCACCCAGTAAAGACCCGGTTGGTTAACGCTATAGGATGGCAACACAGAATTATTTTGCCACAGATAAGAGGTACTACCCAAACCCGAAACATCCAGGAGCAACGCAGCACCCTGGCAAAGCAAGGTATCAGGTCCCAGATCGGGATAAGAAAAATAAAGGGCATTGAAATTCGGCAATCCCAGCGTACCATTTCTACCAGCCAGGTACACGCCGTTATCAACGTAATTACTTAGTGTGCCTGCTGAATTGGGATTATTAATTACCCCCAGGTAACCTCCACCACTCCGGGAAACATACATTTTTTTATCGGGACCTAATTGCACACATGCCTTGATACTGGTACCGGAGGCAACATTTACCCTGGAGCCTATAATAGCAGCAGGAGTTCCCAACGTAATATCATATTGATAAATAAATGAATTGTTATATGCTACCACATATAATTTGGAGTTATCAGGAGAAAACTCGGAGGCATAGGCATCTGAAATAACGCTATGCGTTGCTAATGTAACAGTATTGCTTACCTGGCCGGTGGAATTATCAAAATCATGCAATTCAACAGTGGCAGCCGGTGAGGAAGCGGCCGCCAGGCCCAGGGTAGAACATAATTTTTTACCATCATGCGAGGCTTTTAGATAGCCATATCGGTTACCACCGGGGTAGGTCATGCCAACAGCAGATGTTACCGGTGTGGTGTTTATACCGGCAGCGGTCAACAAGAATGCCTGGTACCTGTTCGTGTTACCTTTTTCATGCGTAACGATCCATACATCCTGGCAATTGCTATGATGAACGGCAGTCACCTGCTCCCGCGCATTTTCAATCAACGGACTGTTCTTTACGGTTACATTCCCTAACCCGCTGTTGAGCGACATATCTACAATTGAATAATTAAGGCCACGTCCCAGCGTGGTAGTCGTCCAGTTACCGATGGTGAATACGTAATACAACGTATTACTTTGCGGCAGCGGCACAATGATGGCCGATTGCGCCGAGATATTTTCTCCCAGCAAACCGCTCCCGTTTGGCATAACAGCATGGTTGCGGTTATAGATCTGCGAGCCATCTGTATAGAATAGCAGGCTACCGTTTCCATCGGCAATAGAAGCACAACCTTCACTTTGATTAAGGACACCATCAGTAAGCGCTACCGGGGCGCCAGCATTAAAACTAATACCTGCATTTGATCCGAAATACCAGATATTACCCTGCTTTTGGGCGTATACGAGGGCATACATAAAGAACAGAACTAATGTCAGTAAAAAATGACGTCGCATAGGTGGGGTGGGGTTAGGGATTCTTCCTAAGATACACCCTGAACGAATTTACATACGGTTTATTTTTTAGGAATTTGTAATCACCTTATTCTTGCTACTTTCTTATCATGTAGCTACAACCATTTAATATACAACTAAAAAGAGTTGCGGGTTGACGCATTAATAATTTTTCTCACTTCTTCGTAACAGGCGTTGATGCCGGATCTATTGTAAGCCCATTGGCTTCCCTGATCAATTGAAAAATATGATCCGGTCGTACCACCACATAATTAGCATTTAAAGAATTGGCAACATTCTTAAAATTTGTTGGCTTCACATCCGTCCAGGGCTGCGCCTGAATAATGATGAAGCGCGGTGAAGTTCCGTTCCATCCGGCTGAAGCGGAAGCAATGTGGTCCTTCATCGCCTGTTCACCTGTACAGTAGTTGCAGGAAAGTGCCATGCCAGGAAGGCGGTTATTGTAGATAGTAAGTCCACCGCCCGTATTCTGGGCAGTGAGGCCAAGCAATGTAGGCGCATAGCTGGCAAAGGCTTGTCCCACATTCTGGTTAATACCACCTGTGATGGTGTTCCAGATGGTGATAACCCTAAAACCAGCCCGGCGATTATAATCTTCGGTTTTAGCAACAAACTGGTTCAGCAAACTTTGATTAGGCCAGCTGTTCGGATAAGCATACCCATAACCAGAAGGACCTGAGATCAGGTTATCGTTGTTGGTGGCCGTTTGGTAATAGAAGTTGAGCGCACCGGGCATCGCATCCAGCATGGCGGGCGACAAGGTCCAACCCATAGGAACCGAACCCCGGTCGGGATTATTCCAGAGCTTACGCATCAGATGTTCTATATATTGTAAGTTGTCGCCATCGCTTAATATAAACGCAACGTAGAGTTTGTTTTGCAAGGCCGGTTTCGGCGGCATAGGTTTAACATTTACTGTTCTTGACGTTCCGCTATGCATTGTTAAGTTGGCACACCAGTCACTTGCGATGGTGGCAATACCGTATTGAGAGGCCCTTTGTACACCCGGGCCTTCCTCAGGCCACCAACCCATGAAATTGGAACCAGCCGGCATGGAAGCAAGAAAACTGTTTAGCAATGTACTTTCAGCGGCCACATTCGGATCGAGCCAGATAACAGCAGCGCCTAATGCAGTTGCATATTCCCGTAAGGCCGCTTTATGGACTTCGGGGTTTAATCCTATTAATAACCGGTGATCAAGGGTTGGCCAATATGTACTATAGATCGTTTGGTATACCTGCAGCTTACTGGTAAACTGGCCGCGCAGATCGAGTAAGATGGGTAAATTATATGGAGCAGCCGTTAACCGTGATAATAAAGATGGTGAAGCTATCAACGCTCCCCTACTCTTTGCCAGTATCGTTGCCAGGTTAACGGTGTGTATCTGATTAGGGTCATACACGATGAGGCCGGATAATTCATTCCGATACTTTGCAATCAAACTCCATTTGTCTGCGGGTTCAGTATACCCCAACCCTAAAGACTGTAACCAGGTATAGGGACCTTCCGCAAATGCATCCCCTTCATAAGAGAAAATGCGCGGCTGTGTTTTGTTAACGATACCTTTCAACGAAGCAAACAGGTACATTTCTGCAGACGAACCATTCTGTTGCACAGCCACCCAGTCTACCTTTGTATAAGCAGCACCCCGCCAGTATACCCGCAACTCGAGCGATTGATTACTGGCCGGCATAGTAAAGGGTAATGTAAAATTTGTATAGTTAGCGGCTATAGGAAACTGCTGCCGGGTGATCGTTTGCGCAGCCAGGATCTGGCCGGTTGTAGCATTTCTCACATCAATATCTACCACCGGGTCGTTATTGGCGGTATTGTTGTCGATCTTCATTCTGAACTCAGCTACATTAGGACCGGCAGGTATGCTTGCATCATAAGGCCCGTAAATCATATGATCATTGGCAGCATCTATTCCGGTTTGGCAAAGCCAGCCGTCGGTTTCCAGGCGGCCGGTCTTGTGACTTAACGAGGCGCCTTCGGCTTCCCAACGGGAAGAAGATTCACGGAGCGTGATGAGGTCCTGCGTTTGAGCCGGTGCCGGAAAAGAAGGAAGTAATTGACTGGATGGCCAGTTTACCTGTGCCATGGATGGTATGCAAAACAGCAGCAGGGGCAATAGCAAAGCTGTTGCCTTTCGAGGTATAGCAATCGAGGTAGTCATAGAAAAAAGTTTAATGCAATAGTGTACTACGAATTTCGGCGTTTAGCAAAGACGACAACGCAAAAGGAGAAAAGAAACTACCTGGTCAAAAGAATTCACAATAGCCATATTCCGGGGCAGTACATATTCAATATGTGCTAAAGACAATAGCACACTCAGGGTAAATATAAAAAACAAAAAGCCCCGGTGTAGAAACACCACGACTTTTGATTATGGCTCTGATTAGTAGCTCTATTTAAACAGTTCAACTTAAAAATTGACTAAAATCATATCCATATAATTTTTATCCCCGTAGGATGATGATGTTATGTGCTTGGGTACTATTTAGTGGTGTTAATTTAGTGGTGTTAATTGTACTCTTTACTACCATTACCTTCAACCTTCAACAGACCATTCCCCGATAACTGCCATATCCCCTGTAAAGAACAGAACCATTATCTCCTTGAAATGCTGGTATTGACTTACAAGGTTTTAACTTTAAATCACTCCTTGTTGAAAAATTTACGCCTTTAGCTAGGCAATTAAATGTTTTTTTCGTATGGCGTTTTATAAATGATTGTGTTTGTGGTTGTACCAGGACCCGATCACACGTTTCAAAACGAGTATTTCTTATCATTTGTCAAACAATGTTGTAAACATTATGAATACATTTTGAATTAAACGTCATCGCAATGTCAGATAAGAGATATGAACACTGTTTTTACTCATCTCGGAAATGCCTTCATATGCAGCAAGTTAGCTTTGCAAAAAATAATTCTAGTACAATGAACACCCGCTCCATTTTAACCAGCGCACTGCTTGGGCTTCTTTTGGCATCTTGTGATAAAGACGATGATTCAATTGTAAAACCTTACACCGTTCCTACAACCTATACATTCAGCAACGTAAACTTTTCAGCTTCAGCCAATCGCAACAAAATGGCCGAAGAGTTAAGAGCTTACCTGGGTACGTCTCAATCAGGTTCAGCAATAACAACACTGGATGCTACCAAGATCAATAATATGTGGAGCAATACCAACAATCCCTTTGCTAACACAACCCTTAATACCACCGGTTTTAATATTAAAGACTTTTCGGGCAGTGCTACGCTCATTAAAGGATACATTGACAGCATCTCCATGTACAATACCAGCACTGTTGCAACGCAAGGCAATGGCGGTTACCTCACCAGGGGTAACAACAAGATCATCATTGGCCCCCGTGGACTGGAATACGTGCAAGGTTATGCAAAAGGCATTATGAGCACCTTGTTCTTCAAAGAAGCTGTAAGATTACTGACTGAAGTAAAAACGGTTTCAGCTACAGATACTACCAAAGCACAGGCATTGTGGGATGAGGCTTTCGGCAACCTGGCCGTACCATACAATTATGATACTACAGTAGCTTACACAAGTTCAAATCCCGACAGGCCTGTAATGTGGGGTGGTTACCTGTGGGAAAGAGGAAAACCAATTCAGGCTGGCGGTATTATTTTCAGCGCTTTTTTGAAAGGACGTGCAGCTATAGGTGGTTATGATAAAGCGGTTCGCGACGAGCAGGCAGACATCATCATCGCCAAATGGGAACAACTGGCGGCAAGAGCTGCATTGGTATATGCAAACATGCCTACCCTGTCGGCAAATGCGGGTAATCTGGCTTCCCAGTTCCATGCATTATCCGAAGGCTATGGATTTTTACTGGCCCTGCAATACAGACCAGCCAACAGCAAGCTGACTGCAGCTAACTATGAAACATTGAAGTCGATCATCAATAAAGATTTTTATGTGTTGATCAATCAACCAGGCTTTACTGACCTGGTAACAGCACAAAACATTCTTAAAACAGCATATAACATCGAGCCTTAAAAGCACGATAATCAATATATTTTCAACAGCTACTCCCGACACTTTTGTGCCGGGAGTTTACTGTTTAAAAAAAGAAGCGCCCATTTCCGGTTAAAGCGATAAATATTACTATAATGAAGAAATTCAGTTTGGTCTTTGTATTGTTGGCGGCAAGTTTAGCCACCATGTATAGTTGCAGTAAATCATCTAAAGGTTCTGATGATGGAGATACGACGAATGGTTTCGACAAATCGGCTATGCTGACCAATTATGCCGAAAGTCTTATTATTCCAGGTTACACCGCCTTACAGGAAAAGCTGGCCCTTTTTCAAACAGCCGCCGATGCATTTCTGACAACGCCAACTACCACAACACAGGATGCTGCAAAAATTGCCTACACCGCATTATACCTCCAGTATGAGCGGACGGCTGTTTACCAGGTTGGACCGGCTGAAACGGAGCTGCTCGACAATTTCCTCAATTATACCGGCGGCCTCGATTATAACTTCAATACTTCCGGGGCCATCACGGGCTTTTCGGTTGACAGTACCAGCATTGAAAGCAACATTTCATCCGGTACGTACAACCTGGCTACCATGTTGCGGAGTTCCTTTTATTCACAGGGATTTCCCGCCCTTGGCTATTTGCTCTTTGGTCCCAACGCCATTGCAAAATTTAATACCAATACGGCGGCCAGGGTAAAATACACCAGGGATGTAGTGGCAAGAATGAAAACGCTGGTTGATAAAGTAGCTGCTGCATGGCCCGCTTATAAAGCTACGTTCACTGCCAATACCAAAACCAATGTAGGCAGTCCCATCGGCAGCCTGGTTAACCAGTTTGCTTATCAGTTAGACCTGATGAAAGGCCCGCGCATAGGCTGGCCTTTTGGAAAACAATCCAACGGTATTGTATTTGCCAGCAAAACAGAAGGATACTTCGCAGGTATATCGGCACAACTGGCCGTTGAAAATTTGACAAGCTTAAAGAAAGCATATACAGCCGCAGGTAGTGGAAAAGGTATTTCCGATTACCTGATTGCCCTGAACCGCGCCTCATTAAACAATGATATTACAACCCAGTTTGATGTAGCTATCGCTAAACTCAAACTGATCCCTGATCCTTTATCAAATACACTTACGGCACAACCTTCCCTGGTTGAAGACGCTTATAAAGAAGTACAGAAGCTGTTAACGCTGTTAAAAACAGACCTGGCTTCTGCCACAGCCGTACAGATCTCTTATATGGATAATGACGGCGATTAAAACAGAGGAAGTGATCAGCAGGATATTGCAAAATATACAATGGAAGCAGCATAAAGAAATGTCTGTAGCGCCATTAATAACCTTCAGGATCGTATTCGGGTTATTGATGTTTTTCAGCATTGCCCGTTTTTGGTGGCGGGGCTGGATAACAGCCGTATATGTAGAACCTCGTTTTCATTTTACCTACCTGGGGTTTGAATGGGTAAAGCCATTAGGAAATACCGGCATGCATATTCTTTTCGGAATTATTCTCGGGTCTGCTTTACTCATTACATTGGGACTTTTTTACAGGGTCGCCGCTATCCTCTTCTTTCTAGGATTTACTTATGTTGAACTGATAGACGTAACCACCTATCTTAACCATTATTATTTTATCAGCCTCGTTGCCTTCCTGTTAATATGGCTACCGGCCAACCGGCACTATGCCATGGATGTATGGCTGAAAATAGTACAACCAAAGAAATTAGTGCCGGCCTGGACTATCAACATCATTCGCTTTCAGATGGCGGTTGTATATGTATTTGCCGGGCTGGCAAAACTAAATGCAGACTGGTTACTACATGCACAACCCATGCGCATGTGGCTACCGGGCAAAACACATTTACCTATTGTCGGTAACTGGATGTATCAAACATGGGTGGCGTACCTCTTTGCCTGGTTTGGGGCCGCATACGACCTTTTTATCGTTTTCTTTTTGCTGAACCGGAAAACCAGGCCCATTGCATATGGTTTCGTAATTATCTTTCATGTAGCCACAGCCATCTTCTTTCCAGGCATAGGCATGTTCCCGTATGTAATGATCGTTTGCAGCCTTATCTTCTTTTCCGGCCACTTCCATGAAAAATTATTATCCCGGTTACCTTTCCATAAACAGGCAGATCCTGTTCCACCAATAAATAACACCTATACGTTTAATAATAACCAGCCCATTAAATGGGCTGTTGGTATTTACATTTTTTTACAGCTTATTATTCCCATCCGGTTCCTGCTATATCCCGGACATTTGTTCTGGCATGAAGAGGGATACCGGTTTTCCTGGCGTGTAATGCTCATGGAAAAATCGGGCGCAGCTTACTTTACGGTAAAGGACAAAGCAACAAACCAGCGATATGAGGTTACAAATGCAGCTTACCTAACCACTTTACAGGAGAAGATGATGAGCACACAACCCGATATGATCGTGAAGTATGCCCATTACCTGGCAAAAGAATATAAAAGGCAGGGAATGCAAAACCCTGAAGTGTATGGAGAAATATATGTATCGCTCAATGGAGAACGATCAAAACTTTTTATAGATACTACCGTCAACCTGGCCCAACAGCAGGTAGGATGGCATCATTACAACTGGGTATTACCCTATAAAAGATAGACAACAGCAAACAGAACATGAAAACAAGGCTCCTGTTTATAGTGTGCAGTTTACTAGTAACATCAGCATTTGCACAGCAACAGTTTACCATCAAGGGAACTATTCACGCAGGTGATGAAACAGCCACCTACGCAATGGTCCAATTGCTTCCCACGGCAGTTAGCGCCCTCAGCAACGACAATGGATATTTCCGATTTGCAAAACTGGCGCCCGGTAATTACATCATTAAAGTATCCGTACCAGGCTTTGCAGACTATGAGGATTCTGTAACCCTTTCCAATAAAAATCTTTCCCTCGATATTATTCTAACAACAGCAGGCGCAACCACCCTTCATGAAGTATTGGTAGTGTCAAAGAAAAATGAGGCGGTTTCCGGAAAACTTAAAGATGTTTCCGGCACAGCCATCTATGCGGGTAAGAAGACGGAGCTCATCAACATGCGGTATATTAATGGCAACCTGGCCACCAACAATAGCCGGCAAATTTATGCCCGTATTCCCGGCCTCAATATCTGGGAGTACGATCGCGGCGGATTACAGCTTGGGATCGGTGGCAGAGGATTAAGTCCAAACAGGTCGTCCAATTTCAACATCCGGCAAAACGGATACGACATAAGCGCCGATGCGCTTGGTTATCCTGAAAGCTATTATACACCATCAGCAGAAGCACTTGATAAAATAGAGATCATCCGCGGCGCCGCCAGTTTGCAATACGGACCTCAGTTCGGTGGCCTCGTTAACTTTGTCATGAAAGAAGGGCCCAAAGAAAAGCCTGTAGAATTTACAACCCGCCAGTCGGCCGGTTCATTCGGCTTCTTCAATTCTTTTAATAGCATTGGCGGAACCGTCGCCAAAAAGAAACTCAACTATTATGCATTTTATCAATACAAACAGGGCGACGATTGGCGGCCTAACAGTCATTACGATCAGCACAACGCCTATATACACCTCGCTTATAACGTAACGCCCCAATTAAAGGTCACCGGTGAATATACTTTTATGAAATACCTGGCGCAACAACCGGGTGGGCTTACCGATGCGCAATTCAAAGAAGACCCTTCGGTTTCCGTTCGCGCCCGCAATTGGTTTCGGGTAAACTGGAACCTGATAAGCCTTAGTGCCGATTATTCCTTCAATGAATATACCCGCATCAACTGGCGTAATTATACATTACAAGGCAGTAGAGACGCCCTGGGATTACTCTCCTATATCAACCGGCCCGATGTTGGAGGCAACCGAGACTTAATGACTGACAAATACAACAACTGGGGTTCTGAACTTCGTTTTATACATCAATACGTTTTGTTGAACAACCAGCGAAGTACTTTTTTGGTAGGAACGAGATATTACAAAGGCCTTACCAACCGAAAACAGGGCAATGCAGGCGATGGCAGCGACGCCGATTTCTCTTTTATTGGTACGGAACCAGATAAATCAAGCTACCGTTTCCCCGGCGCCAATTGGGCCACGTTTGCTGAAAACATCTTTCAGCTGAACAAATACTGGAGCGTTACGCCCGGTATACGTATAGAACACATCAATACCAAAGCAAACGGTTATTACTATAAACAGAACGTCTTTATCGCCAATGAAAAGATAGAAGAAACAAAATCGAACCCACGTTCTTTTGCGCTGCTTGGCATCGGAACATCGTGGAAGTTTAAAAATGGAACGGAGCTGTATGCAAATATTTCTCAGAACTATCGCTCCATTAACTTTAATGATATCAGGGTGCTGAATGCAAATGCAAAAGTAGATCCTGATCTGAAAGATGAAACCGGCTACAATATAGACCTGGGCGTGAGAGGCAGTTATCAAAACTGGTTATATGCAGACATAAGCCTGTTCTACCTTAAATACAACGACCGAATAGGATCCATCTTTACGAGAGATACCAGCTTTATGACCTATCGCCTGCGTACCAATGTAGCTGACAGCAGAAATATAGGACTGGAAACATTGCTGGAAGGCGATATATTAAAAGCTATAACCAGGGGAAGATCGAAATACAAACTAAATCTATATACCAGTCTCTCCCTCATAGATGCCCGCTATATAAATACGAAAAACACAGCCATTGCAGATAAGCTGGTGGAGAATGTGCCGCCCGTACTGGTGCGTTCCGGATTATCGTTCGGTAACCCACGATTTAATGTCACCTATCAATATGCCTGGCAGGCAAAGCAATATTCCGATGCTACCAATACAGAAGAAACACCAACAGCGGTGGATGGGGCCATTCCCGCCTTCAGTGTAATGGACCTGAGCCTCAGTTACAACTGGCGTCATTTTACTTTGTATACCGGGATTAACAATATAGCAGATAAAAAATATTTCACCCGCCGGGCCGATGGATATCCGGGTCCGGGTATATTGCCCGCAGATAAAAGGAATTTTTATGCTACGGTACAATTCAAATTATAAGGAAAACCGGTAACCAATACCATACACGGTTTTGATGTAGTCGTTGCAGCCGGCCGCTTTTAATTTCTTTTTCAGGTTTTTAATGTGAGCATATAAAAAACCAAAATCGGATGGATCAGCTATGGTATCTTTTGTAAGATATCGAGCCAGGGTATTCTTCGAAAGCACTTTGGATTTATTCATTACAAAATATACCAGCAGGTCATATTCCAGCCGGGTAAGATTGAGTTCATTACTTTTAACCCGTACCGTTCTTCCCGGCATATCAACCACCAATTCGTTAAAAAAAATAGTCCCCTTATCTTCAAGACCTTCGTAATTGATAAGCGCATTGATCTTTGCTGGAATTGCGTGTAAGGCATATGGCTTTGGCAGATTAGCCATATCCAACGAATCAACTTTATTCTGATTCACTACATTATTTTGTTCAAAAGTCAGCAGGGTCTTCTTATTCAGGTTGGAGCTTTTGAGCAATCTCAGTAATTCCAGTTCCTGCTCATCGAGTGTACTGAGATTAAAAATAATAGCATCGTAGTAATTAGCCGCAACGGAGGTCATTGCCTGTACGGGAGAAGGATATATTTCGCACCGGTGCCCTTCTGTTTTAAGTAGACTTTCTATTTTACCGGCCAGAACAGGGTCGTTTTCAATGACTAATATCTTCATATCCGTTTAATACGGACAAATTAAAAAAAGGTTTCTGAAGACATTCTGAATTTTTTTATACAATACTGTCCCGGGCATCCCCTGTGGCGATATTAAACAGTTTTAGATCTATAAAGCTGGTTTCCAGGTAAAATCAGCAGTTGTTTACTGCTGATTTGGTGTATATTTTACAACATCAATCCCAATCCCATTTGGGTCCTCAATAGCAAAATGCCTGTCGCCCCAGGGCTCGTCGCGAAGTTCAATTTTTATGGCTACTCCTTTTTTCTTCAATTCAGTGTACACTTTATCAACGTCATCTACCTCTATAGTCAGGTACATACCCTGTCCCTGAAAAGGTTTATGAAATAAAGGTTGCTGACTGGGGTGGTTGGGCAACAAAAAACTGATCTCCCCTTCTTTATTGGGCGTGTGCATTAACAAATAAAACTCATTTTCAAAGGTGGTCCCAAAGCCTAATTTTTCGGTATAAAAAGCCTTTGTTTCTTTTAACTTACTGGTAATAATTCCTGCATTTAATTTCATTGTACTACTCTTTTTGGATAACGAATTGGTTTGTGAATAACCGGTTGTTGT
>DASUVL010000308.1:0-3569 GCA_036379015.1 Niastella sp. | reverse complement strand
TATCTACCGGCGGTTTCCTATGCCAGTAAGACGCCAGTATAGAACCGGTGATATTCATGAGCGGACCAAATACTGCGGGCGCTAATCCTAAGGTTGCTGCTTTTCCCATTTCCCGCGCCAGCCCGGAAGCCAGTCCCCCATTTTGCATTCCCACTTCAATAGCAATGGTGCGCGCATCGCGTTCTCCTAATCTGAATAATCGTCCTATCCAGTAGCCAAATAAATAGCCTGTAGTATTATGAATGAGGGCGCATATAATTAATGCCGGCCCTATTACGATCAAATTATCTCTTCCCGCCGCAACAATGATCACAATAATAAAGGCAATGCCGAACATAGAGATCAGCGGCATAATTTTATCGAGCCAGTTTACTTTGCCTTTAAAGAACCGGTTGAACAGCAAACCGGCGCCAATAGGCAACACCACGATCTTTATAATATCCCACATCATGGCCGATGCATTAACTGTAATAAATTGTCCGCCCAACACTTTCATCCACAAAGGAGTTAACAATGGCGATAAAAGGGTAGCAATAGCCGTTAGGGTAACCGATAAGGCCAGATTCGCATTGGCCAGGTACGACATTACATTTGATGCCATACCGCAGGGCATACTACCGATCAAGACCACACCGGCAGCTATTTCGGGTGGAAAATTAAATACGCGGGCTAAAGTATATCCGGCCAGCGGCATGAATGTAAAATGACCGAACAATCCTATTAAAACGGCTTTGGGCATTTTTATTACGCCGGCAAAATCTTTAATCCCCATTTCAGTGCCCATGCCAAACATAATGATCTGCAGTAAAGGGGTAAAAAACGTAGCGAGTTTAATGCCACCCCAGGTATCAAAGTATTTTGGGTAATACAGTGCAGTGGTTACCGCCGCAAAAATCAGCATAGTGAAAGAAAATCCTTTCAACACGTCATATCCTCTGAAACCAATAGACAGGCTTACAAAAAAAGCGATCAGCCAGGGGCCCGCATACCCGGCACTATCAATTATACTAAATACGATAAAAGCTATTAAGCAAACAGCAGCAACAGGCAGGGCAATCTTTGTCATGGTTCGTTTTAGATTGTGAACGGTAAGTGCTAAAAGATGCCGGGAGCTTGATTTTGGTTGCAAATGCAGTCAGGTTTTATCGTGAACGGTGAATTGTGAATGATGAATGGTCAGTGGTGAATGGTCAATGATGAATCAGATGCACGCTGCACTCAAATACAAGCTAAAAGCCGTAAGCAGAAAGGTAAAAGCAAATACAAATCCATTTAAGCGTCGATTTAACCTGTCTTCCCTTTAAGCTTTTGGCCTTTCCCATTATCACATTATCAAATTGTCACATTATCAAATTAGTCTACCACGTCCTCTTTTTCATATACTCATCTAACTGGGCGCGGGTCATCGGGATCTCGTTCGGGTTCTTTTGCAACCACTCGAGAAAGTCCTGTTTTATTTTATCGGTCCATTGGTTGTCGATCTGCCCCGGTGTATACCGGCCGGCTTTCAACATGCTGATGCCAAACTTGTCTTTTAAAATAATAAACTCGGCAGTCACGATCACATTTTCGGCGAGATGCGCGGGAATAAACAGCACACCGCCTTTTTTAGCAATCACCAGATCGCCAGGCATTACCATCGCATGCCCTATACGAATGGGCGTATTCAACCCCATCAGCACTTCGTCTTTCAGATACGACGGGTGCCAGTCTCGTACATACGCATTGAACCCTTTTATCTCCGATAACCCTTCCAGGTCGCGGGCAGCAGCGTCAAAAACGACACCATTGCCCGACTTGCTGTAAATGGCATTTCCCAGGTTACTACCTATCAGGGTTCCACTTGCAATCTTTCCAAATCCATCGGCCACATACACATCGCCTTTGGTAAGCATATCAATAGGCCAGGCATTTGTATTGCCCATGCGGCCTTCTTTCTTTCCGCGTTCTTTTATGTTCTTTTCCACATCCGGGCGCGATGGCATAAAACAGGCTGTTAATGCACGGCCTACTACCGGCGTATCTGTATGCACCGTTTTCCAGTCACCCTCATACTGACAGGTATACCCTTCGTTGTTCAGGATGGTCCAGGCATCTTCAATGGCAATGCTACGAGCTCTGCGAACCAGGTCGTCCGGAATCTTTGGCCGTCCATCAGCAAACCGCTCCCCTTTCCATTCGGCCGTTAAGAATATCAGTTCATCACGCGGTATCGTTTGCGCCTGCAGTTGTACCGTAAGCAGACAAAGCAACCAAACAAACGTTGTTACCATTGTAGGTTTCATGATCAGGTATAATTTCATTTTCATCTGAAAATATAAATTGTCGTTTGGCCAGATGCCCGCCCGCCTGCCCGAATGAATTCATTCAGGCGGGGATGACCGGTCGGACGGGGATCTTACCATACCGTCCCGATAAATCGGGGCGGGATGGACGATTCATTATCCGCCGACTTTGTTTGGTACCGGCGGCGGCGCCAGGCCATCGAGGTCATAAACAATTTTTCCCCCTTTAATGGTCATTTCACATTCCAGCTTTTGCGTGCCTTCTACTTTATATCCTGTATAGTCGAAAAAACCGAATTTACCGGTGCGTATTGCCAGAATGGCAATATCGGCAACAGCACCTTCTGATAAATGGCCTAATTCTTCATGTTTAATTTCGCGTGCCGGATTCCAGGTGGCAGCCTGTATTACTCCTTGCAGGCTCATGCCGATGCTCATGAGCTTCGACATGATGTTCAGCATGTCTTTCATGGAGGCATTCATACTATTGGTATGAATATCGGTGCTGATGGAATTGGGATAGAAGCCGTTTTTAAATGCCGGTATAGCCTGTGAAAAAGCAAAACTGATGGAACCATAACCTACATCAAAAGCAATTCCTTTTTTTTGCGCTTCCAATACAAAGGGTTTTACTTTTTTGGTATTGATGTCAACCACGGCTTCCCGGTCGCGCAACTGGCCAAAACAATGGGTAAAAATATCGCCGGGTCGTAAATGTTTGCTGAACAATTCTTCAATTGGTAACGGTGGCGTACTACCGCCAAAATCGATCATCACCGGTGTATTGGCCAGATTACCCGCTTTCACGGCCTCATCAACCGGCGTCCAATCGGCGCCGACAAAATGTGCCACTTTGATTCCCACAATATGATCGTGATACCGTTTAGCCGTCATTCCAGCTAGCTTGCCATCCATATCTTTGGTATCCTGTTCGTATACCCACCCCCGCATGCCTTCACCAACGATATTTAAAAATGCCAATACCCTTGTTTGCGAAAGATCGATCACCTGTTTTTTGAAAAGAGCGAAGTTGCGCCAGCCCGAACTCCCTGCATCCACAACGGTTGTAACGCCTGTTCTGAATGTAAAGCCATCGGGTATCACGGCCAGTGTGCCGTTGCTATAAGCCCGGTCGGGATCGGTTCCATAAAAAACATGCACATGCGCATCGATCAACCCGGGTGTTACATATAAGCCTTTGGCATTAATAACCTGCGCACCTTTTGATTCATCAATATTTTTAGCGACCCGCACAATTTTACCGTCAGTCACCGCAATGTCCAT
>DASUVL010000307.1:0-2100 GCA_036379015.1 Niastella sp. | reverse complement strand
GTTCGTTCGGCAATTTCTTTAAATGGCACCCCTTCCAGTTCATTCAGAATGAATACCTGCCTTTGTTCTTCCGGCAGTTCATTGAGCGCATTGTTCAATTCTTCCCAAAAAAGATTTCTTAAATAATCTTTCTCAGGGTTATCGCTGGCGTCGAATAAAAATTCCGTCCAGTTGAGCCCGCCTTCATCACCTTCCTCTTCACCAAACAGATCTTCCAGGGCCTCAGGCCGCTTTTTTCGTTGCCGGTCGATTATTTTGTTGCGTGCTACCGTAAACATCCAGGCAGTCATTTGCTCAATAGGCTGCGTGTTACCAATAAACTGGTAAAACACATCCTGCAATATATCCTCTGCATCGGCCTCATTATTTACCCGTTTCCGGATAAAGCCCATGAGGCGTTTGCTATAGTCGGTGATGACCTGCGTTATATTGCGTTTCCTGTCTGCCGTCATGCCGGGTGCTATCGTCAGCGTCTCCTTCATGTATTATACCAAGGTAGACGACCTACGGATAGTTATATTTTAAAGATGCGAAAAAAGTTGGAAATACCGAAGCGGGAGGTTGCAGGCAGAAGGCCGGAACGGGTTGAGGGTCAGGAAGTCGGATGGGACTGAAGCCGGGGGTTGGGCCTCGAAGTACAAAGCAAGAAGTTGGAATTATGAAGAGCTTGAATGATCAAAATTGCTGGGAAAGACGGTTACACGATAAGATCTTAAGGTCTGCCCAGGCTTTCCCAATGTCGAAGCCACGCCGTTTGTTTGCAACGGTATTTCGGATTAAATTGTAATATGAAATTTGGAAAAGTACCTGCTACTGAGCTGGATACCATTGATTTTAGTCTGTTGCAGGAACCTGCCGGCAATATAAAGATACTGGGTGGGAAAAAAAGCACTCCGGTAAGCATTCATATCGGGTGTCCGCAATGGGGTGTGCCGGGTTGGGTTAGCAAAATTTATCCGCCTAAAGCCAGGGAGAAAGATTTCTTAGCCAACTATGTACAGCATTTTAATGGCATAGAATTGAATGCTACCCACTATAAAATATACGATCAGGCGGCCATCGCCAAATGGGCCGACAAAGCCAATGGCCGGGATTTTATTTTTTGTCCCAAACTATACCAGGGCGTAACCCATCAGGGCGGTTTAAGAGGTAAAGAAGGGATGATTGCCGAATTTCTGCAGGGTATAAAAGCATTCAAAGAACACCTGGGACCGGTGTTCATGCAATTAAGCGATTCATTTGGTCCGGCCCGAAAAGAAGAGCTTTTTGCTTTTCTGCAAGCCTTACCAAAGGATGTAACCTTTTTTCTGGAGTTGCGCCATCCCGAGTGGTTTGCTCAGGATACATTGAGAAAGGAATTGTTTAATACGTTGTATTTGCTGAAAACAGGCGCTGTTATAACCGATACTGCTGGCCGAAGGGATTGTGCGCATATGCACCTGACCATACCCAAAGCATTTGTTCGATTTGTAGCTAATAGCCTGCATCCTTCCGATTATACCCGCCTGGATGCCTGGATAGCGCGTATCATAAATTGGGTGGAGCAGGGGTTGCAGGAATTGTATTTTTTCGTGCATATGGAAGATGAATTGTATTCCCCTGAGCTGATCATTTACCTTACTGATAAACTCAATGCCGCATGTGGATTGCAGTTAGCACAGCCTCGTTTTATTGAACCGGAAGCGCAAGCAGCTGGTTCACAGATAACATTTTTTGATTAGAAATTATTGTTGCTATTATGGTAACGTGTTTTTTACTTTGGCTATAATCAAAAAAATTATTAGCTTTAATTAATACAGTTTTTCCCATTCTCATCCTGGAAAAGGGCAAAAAATCAACTGATTCACCGTTTTTCTTCCCACCTTATAGCAACCTTACAGCGACATTATAGCGAGTTTATAGCGATGTTATAGCGACCTTATAGCGATAGGTGGCCGGGTCATCTTCGTATCTCCTTCGTATCTCCTTCGGGTAGAGACCTATTATCTTATCAACTTAATGAAAGAATCCTATTAACCTGTTTTCCGGGGATCAAAACGAGAGGCGAATGAGGGGCGAATGAGTCCTGGATCAGGGGCGAAGCAATATGAAAGAAGGGTC
>DASUVL010000306.1:0-2822 GCA_036379015.1 Niastella sp. | reverse complement strand
AGTTCCAAAAACAAGAGTTCCCACAACAACAGCTCCCGCTGCACCATTGGTTTTTTTAGTAAAGAACGTGTTGCCTTTGCTGGTACTGTTTAAATGCATATCTAAAGGAGGGGTGGTAGTGGTCATTAATTCCGATACATAAAATGAATGCTCTAAGTTAAACGGCTTGGTGTTGGGCTCCCCTACCATTAGCGTAAGAAAGCTCCTGAACCGGAGTGGCGATGTAGTCTCCGCAAAAGTGGCTCTTTTTACGGGTACTGTTATTCCCTCCACCGTCATGTATTTTTCCCGGTGTAACGCTGTTTCCGGTACATTTTCAATAAATGTACTGGTAATGTTCAGTGGATTTTTGGTTAGGTAAGTTTGCGGCGGCATAAAATCAACCGAAGGGGGTAGACTGGCCGTAGCATGTATATGGCCACTGTTTGAACCATAACTACTCCCGTTATTGCCCAGATTATAGTTACTGCCATGAAATGCGCCATCTATTCTCATCTCCGCAGGTACGTAGCTGATGGCCTTATCATTTACAATGAGGGCCGACCGTTGCCAATCGATATAAACAGGAACCGGTAACTTATTTTGAATGGTGATGTTAACCGGTGCGTTATAGCCATTGAAATTATATACCAACCTGAGACTATCGTTTTCAATAACGAATTCCCGTTTGTCATTCTGTGCAACACCGGCACTGCTAACGGTGGAGTACTGATAACTGGCGCATGAATTAAAAATGAATAATATAACAGTACTGGGTATAGTTTTAATCATAACTTTTTTTACAAGCTAGTGTAAATCAAAAGTCAGATCTGTTAACAAACCCTGAAATAAGAAAGCTTTAGATATTTATCTTCCGCCCGGTTCGCAATGTGTTCTCAGGTAATTGGTATACAACGTGCTTAAGTGTTCAAATGTACCCGGTCCCTCTGAAATGCTATGCGTACGGTTGGGGTAACTCATAAACTGGAATTGTTTATTGTATTTGATCAGTTCGTTCAATAACAGTTCGGCATTCTGATAATGCACATTGTCGTCACCGCTGCCATGAATATACAATAGGTTACCTTTTAAATTTTTAGCGTGTGTTACCGGTGACCCTTTCACGTAATCTTCCCGGTTCTGCTGGGGTAAACCCATATAACGCTCCTGATAAATATTATCATATGTAAAGATGCTGCCTACAGCAGCTACGCCTATGCCGGTTTTATAGATCTCAGGAAACTGGAACATCAGGTTAAGAGTGGCCGATCCGCCCCCACTCCATCCCCATACGGCAATGCGTGACGTATCAATAAACGGCCATTTACAAACCTCTTTGGCAGCCAGTCCCTGGTCGCGGATGTTCACCTGTCCTATGTTACGGTAGATCACTTTACGCCAATTGCGTCCTTTCGGCACGGGTGTGCCGCGGTTATCGATCGACATATAGATATATCCATCGCCAGCCATGTCGCCTTTGTACAGGAAATTGTCTGCTGCGCCCCACTGATCTTTCACGTTCTGGCCCCAGGGTTCGGTATATACATAAAACACCACCGGATATTTTTTATTGCTGTCGAAATTCTTAGGCTTTACCATCCACCCGTCCATTTCAACCCCTTCTTCTGTTTTTACTTTGAAGAATTCAAGCCCGGTGTTTTTTTCAGCCTGCGCTATTTTCTCATTCACTTTATTCTCGCCATTCAGTCCTTTATGATCAGGTAGTGATACCCATTCATCAGTATAAGCAGTATAATAGTTCGAAAAGAGATGCCGGGCATATTGTGCAGTAGGTGAAACCGAATAATCGTGTGTACCATCCTGACCGGCCGGCGATATACGTTCTGCAGCACCTTTACCATTCAGCTTGGTGCGATACAGGTATTTTTGGGTGGCATTGGTGGGTGATGCCATAAAGTACACATAACCATTTTTTTCATCGATACCTGTTATTTCCATGACGTCGTAATTACCATTGGTAATGCGGACTTCTTTTTTTCCATCGCGGGTAATGCGGTATAAATGCCGCCAGCCGTCTTTTTCCGAAGGCCAGATAAATTCCTTACCGCCGCTGATCCAGTCCCAGCCACCCCAGATATAATCGTTATCCCACGTAGGCAGAATGTCGATCCAGGCAGAATCTTTTTCTGTATAAATTACCTGCGAAGTACCGGTTTGTGTATTACACAACAACAGGTCGCTTTGATTTTGCAGGCGGTTCAGGTGCTGAACAATGAGCTCATTGCCATTACCGGCCCACTCCATACGGGGTACATAACTTTGCAATACCGGGTCGGTGGGAATTTCCATCCATTGCGTTTTGGCGGTTGTTATATCCACTACACCGATCTTAAAGGGAGAAGGTGGTTCACCAGCAATGGGGTATTCAACCGGTACGGCAAATGGATAAATGGAGTCGGTATTATTAACCATCAGGTAATCTTTGGTTTTGCGGGCATCGATCTGCCAGTAGGCGATGTGTTTACTATCGGGGCTCCAGCGGAAACCATCGCGGCAAAAGAATTCTTCTTCATACACCCAGTCAAATGTTCCGTTAATGAATTTACGGTTGCCATCGAGCGTGAGTTGCTGTACATTGCCACTGGCCAGGTCTTCCACATATAAATTGTATTCGCTCACATACGCCACTTTTGAGCCATCGGGTGAAAATTTGGCAAACATCAGGGAAGCAGCCGGACGGTTCTTTCCCAGTCTGGTTAACGAACCGTTATTGGTATCGAATACCCAGTAATCGCCGCGGGTTTGCAGCCGCCATACTTTTTTGGTGTTGGTAAACAGCAACACCTTTTTTTCATCGGTCGAAAAACTAAAACTGCGGGCAT
>DASUVL010000305.1:0-4234 GCA_036379015.1 Niastella sp. | reverse complement strand
GGTTCGATCTCAAAAAAAGCGAGATTGCCAGTTTGGAAAAACTGGGACTGATCCCCATGGTAAAAGAATACGGTAAGGTAATGGCCTTCTCCGCCAAAACATTGTTCAACGGCGATAACCTGGGTTTACAAACGTATTCTGTTGTACGTGTGTTTGACTACGTTACAAAAGTGATGATGGACTTTTTAAATCGTCGCGCTTTTGAAAACTTCAACGCTTCTACCCGTAAAGAATTGAATGGGCAGATCGTAAAATTCCTCGATGGCATTACGGGTCCAAATAAATTGATTGAAAACTTTACCATAAAACGTTTTGAACAAGACCCTGTTCAAAAAGATCGCATATACCTCGACATTCATCTGAAACCGTATTTCCCCGCAAAAACTTTCATGATCAAGTTAGAAGGGCAAAAAGGAGACGAAGCTGACAAAGCAGATTGGTCTTCTAAATACGAACAGGATAAGTAGTCGCAAGATTGCTGGATCCTGCGCGAAGTCGAAGGACAGATATTGCATCGAGCGTTCTGAACCCCGCCTGGGCGGGCAAGGATCGAGATGCGTTATTAATGTCCTCTTACACCCCATTTAAAATCCATATCACACCCCAAACGGTAACCCACATCCTTGATTCAATTCAAAGGATAACCCGCCTGTAGTAGCGTTTAACAGTGTCATTTTTTAATAACACTGAAGGGAGCTTTTTTGTAAAACCGTTTAACTCCCAGGTTCACGAAACACCAATTGATTTGAATTAATGGTCATGCCTTGGCGTGCCAACAGGGAATCGTTTTTTATAATTAGGTCTATATACCATTTTTTAATCATTTCAAATCTATTAATTATGTCATTTAAGGCAAAACTTAAAGTGGCTGGCAAGGAAGTAAATGTACTTGCATGCACCTATGCATTAAAACAGGAAACTGACGCAACAGGTCGTCCATCCTCAATCACTCGCGGCGGTAAGATCACGCTTACAGTAGAATCTACCGGTGATACCACTTACTTTGAGTGGATGACTAACAACTTCGAGCGTAAAGACGGTTCTATCACTTTTGTTAAACGTGATACCGATGCTACGTTGAAGGAATTGAAGTTTACAGAAGCGTACCTCGTAGAGTATCGCGAAAACTTCGACGGTGCTAATGATAGCCCGGTTACTGAAACATTCACGCTAAGCGCTAAAGGCATTGAGCTGGGTAGCGGCAAGCATGAAAATGAGTGGGTATAATATCTAATCATTTTGTTTTTTAAAGGGTGAGTCGTTCGCCAAACGGTTGACGGCTCTCCCTTATACTCGCAAAACGCCATGTTTATCCTAAAACACTAATCAATTTTCCATGTCATTTATAGCAAAACTAAAGTTAGATGGCGAAGAGATGAATGTTCTGCATTGTGCATTTCGCTTCACGCAGGCTACTGACGGAACCGGTAAACCAACCGCCATTCCGCAGGGAGGAGCCGTTACGCTGATCATTGAGAGCAATGGTAATACCGGTTTATTTGATTGGATGGTAAGTCCAACCCAAACAAAGAACGGTGACATTACTTTTTATCGTCGCGATAATATGAGCAAATTAAAAACCTTGCAGTTCACTGATGCTCACTGTGTAGATTATTACGAAACCTATGATCACAATAGTGAAAGTCCTATGCAGGTGCAGATAACACTCAGCGCCAAAGAAGTTAAATTGAACGAATCACAATACAAAAATAACTGGCCTCAATAAATATCGAATATTGAATGACGAATGTTGAATATTAAATTGGTATTTACCTCAACATTCATTATTGGATATTTAACATTTACGGATTCCCATTACCATAAACGACATAACATTTTTTATGGCCCAACTAAATAGTAGCAATATAACCATTGCCGGCACTCCTATAAAACAAATTACCTCTTTTCAGCTAACCCAGAATATTTTTGATCATCATTACTTCCGGCTTGTATGCCCGGCTGAATCACTCGAAGGTTTGGGAGGTGGTATGCTGCAATCATCACGCAACCTGATCGGCGGCGTATTACAGGCATCTTTTAGCACCCCGGGCACGGGAAGCGGATTACAGTTCAAAGGTATAGTAATGCAGGTAGAAGCAGACCGGTTCAGCGGTCACACAGGGAATATTATCATCTCAGGCTGTAGTCCCACCATTGTGCTTGATAATGGCCCCCACTGTAAAAGCTGGGAGAAAAAGGCTATAAAAAACATTGCACAGGATGTATTAAAGCACTTTCCGCAAGACCTGTTGCAGGCACAAGTTGCGCCGCAATATCCTGAAACATTAGCCTACACGGTTCAATACAAACAAACTGCCTGGCAATTCCTCAACTATCTCTGCTCCAGCTATGGCGAATGGTTGTTCTACGATGGCAACCAGTTACAAATAGGCGCGCTCAAATCATCCGAAGCAACTTCACTTACATTCGGCAGTAATATCAACCGCTTTAGCATGGCATTGCAGGTGCAACCTGCCAATAGCACGATGATGGCTTATGATTATCTCAATCACGAAGTGTATAACAGCACGCCGCAAAGTATAGAAAGCAAAGCAGGTCTCAACGACCTGGGCCGGCACATGTTTCAAGCCAGTAACAACGTGTATGCAACCAGTCCTAAGATCTGGAACAACCAGTTTGTCAGCAACAAAAAACAACTGGATGATGCCATCAACATACGTACGGCTATGCAAACCAGTAACACCGTGCGGTTTTCGGGCAGCAGTGCGCACCCTGGTGTTAAAATAGGTGGTTCCATCAACGTGCAGGGAAACAATCTATATAACATGTCCGGAGAAAATTATGGAGAGTATACCATACTTTCCATCAGTCATTATTTTGACGGCCATGGCAATTACAACAACGACTTTACGGCTGTTCCAGCTACTATAAAAGTACCGCCGGTAAAATCGGGCATCACGCCCCATTCCGAAACACAAAGCGGTATGGTAACCGACAACCACGATCCTAAAGGTTTGGGTAGGGTACGGGTTAAATTCCACTGGATGAATGGAACCGAAAAAACACCCTGGATACGTGTTACCAGCCCGCACGGGGGTGGTGGCAAAGGGATGTTCTTTATTCCTGAAGTGGGAGAAGAAGTGATTGTAGGGTTTGAAGGCGATAGCCCAACAAAACCATATGTATCAGGCACCGTGTATCATGGCAAAGCCAGCAATACGTATAGCAATGGCGGCAATGATGTAAAAGCCCTGCAAACCCGCAGCGGCAACAAAGTGGTTATGAATGATAAGGACGGCAGCGTGTTTGTGGAAGACAAAGACGGCAATAGCATACTCCTGGATGGCGCTGGTAATATAACAGTGAAGGCCAATAAAAAAGTATGGATCGATGCCAAAGAGGAAATCAAGCTCACCACAAAAAATATGATCATAGACGTAGAAGAGAAGATAACAATAGATGCGAAAATACTTGAAGGTACACTCACTGAAACCTGTACATGGAAAGGCACAGATAGAATAACAATACATTCTGATACGGAGGCCAACGTGACTTCAGATAATAAGACAAACATTAAGGGAGATCAGGAGGTGGCTATAGCCGGCGATAAGCATGTTGGCATCGATTCCAAGGATGGTCAGGTAATGGTGGAAGGTAATTTAACCACTACCATTAAAGGCGGACAGGTGTTGCTGAATAGTTGATAAGTTGACATGTTAACAAATTGATTAGGTAAAGTGCAGAAACAAGAAGTGAGAGGATAGATGGCGTTTGCCATTTCATCCGCCAGCTGGCGGACCGTTTCACGTATTTTGATTTTAAAAACTAAGTAAACTAACAATGAATGAGCATAATCCCATAACCGTCCGTATCGATGAAATGGTGCAGGTCTGGAAAAAGAACGTCCAGCCCCAACATAACCTTATCCGCTGGATGCTGAAACCGGAAGATCATCGCATGTACGAAGGATTTTGCCGGCTGGAAGCATCGCCTCATGGAAAACTCGATAACCTGTTTGTATTCTTCTATACTCCGTTCAACAATGCAAAAACCTACAGCCATGCATTGTTGCAGAACTGGCTGAACGAATATGATGATCCCAAGCAACGACAATTGCTCACAAGCGCCGGTATAAAAAATGAGTGGGATGTACAGGTATTCAGAAAAGCAGTGGAAGAAAAGAACTATGCAGCCTGTGACCAGTTATTACCAGCCATGATCCTGTCTTATAAAAATTTTATAGGGCAGCAACAGGCAGTTTTTGTATTCAGTG
>DASUVL010000304.1:0-10044 GCA_036379015.1 Niastella sp. | reverse complement strand
GGGCCCGCCTACCCTGAATATGAAAAACGAACGGCTCGAGGGATTCATGGAAGCGCATAAAAAGCATAAACTTCCTGTTGATGAAGCGCTGATCGTAAGCACCGATCTGTCGGTAGACGGCACCAAAGCTGCTTTCGACCTATTAATGCAGCTAAAGAAAAGACCAACCGCCATTCTTTCCTTCAACGATTATGTAACCCTTGATGCCATCCATTACGCCCGGCAAAAAAAATTAACCATCAATAAAGACATCTGTTTTGTAAGCTACGCCAACGTACCTGTTACGCAGTATGTCGACTATCCCCCGCTGGCTTCTGTAGAACAATTCCCTTACGATCAGGGGGTAAGCGCCACCGAATTGTTATTCCGTTTGATCGATAAAAAAACCGCCCGGCTGGAAGCCCCATACGAAAATATTGTGCTGAAAAGCGAATTGATAATCCGGTAGGCAAGGCAGGGTGGGCCGCCCCGGAAAGAGCCACCGACCCTTCTGGATAAAAGGCAGGTTTCCCTCTAAAGAGAGGCGCACCTTTAACCTCCCACCTTCAACTTTCTACCGTATTTTTGCGCAAATTTTACAATATGGAATTCCGGATCGAAAAAGATACCATGGGAGAAGTGCAGGTTCCTGCCGATGCCCTGTATGGCGCACAAACTCAGCGCAGTATTGACAATTTCAGAATTGCCCAGGATATCAATAAAATGCCGAAAGAGATCATTAAGGCATTTGCATACCTGAAAAAAGCGGCGGCCATTACAAATTTCGAGGCCGGGGTTTTACCCAAAGAAAAATGCGATGTTATCGGCCAGGCTTGTGATGAGATCCTGGAAGGAAAACTGGATGCCTGGTTTCCCCTGGTAGTATGGCAAACCGGTTCCGGTACCCAAAGCAACATGAACGTAAATGAGGTGGTAGCCTACCGTGGTCATGTGATCAAAGGCGGTAAATTAACTGATAAGGAAAAGTTCCTTCACCCCAATGATGATGTAAACAAGTCACAGTCTTCCAATGACACCTTCCCTACCGCCATGCATATTGCGGCGTATAAAATACTGATCGAAACAACTATTCCCGGTATTGAAAAATTGCGCGACACCCTGGCCGCAAAAAGCAAACAATACATGCACGTGGTAAAGATCGGCCGTACGCACTTTATGGATGCTACGCCGCTTACCGTAGGCCAGGAGTTCAGTGGTTATGTTTCGCAACTTAATCATGGTTTGCGTGCCATTAAAAATACATTAGCCCACCTCAGCGAGCTGGCGCTCGGCGGCACTGCCGTTGGTACCGGTATCAATACCCCGCCCAATTATGCGGAGAATGTGGCAAAACATATTGCAGACCTTACAGGTCTTCCATTTGTTACTGCCGAAAATAAATTTGAAGCCCTGGCTGCTCACGATGCTATTGTTGAAGCGCATGGCGCCTTAAAAACAGTAGCCGTTAGCCTCATGAAAATAGCCAACGACATCCGGATGTTATCTTCAGGCCCACGCAGTGGGATAGGTGAATTATTTATCCCTGATAACGAACCCGGCTCTTCTATCATGCCTGGTAAAGTAAATCCTACCCAGTGCGAAGCATTGACGATGATCGCTGCACAGGTAATGGGCAATGATGTTACTATCAATATCGGCGGCGCAAGCGGTCACTTTGAGCTGAACGTGTTCAAACCGGTAATGATCTTTAACTTCCTGCACAGTGCCCGCTTAATTGGCGATGGCTGTGTAAGCTTTAATGATAAATGTGCCGTTGGTGTTGAGCCCATTGAAGCCAACATTAAAAAGCACGTTGATAACTCACTGATGCTGGTAACTTCACTGAATACCAAGATTGGTTACTACAAAGCAGCAGAGATTGCACAAAAAGCCCATAAAGAAGGTACTACCTTAAAGGAAATGGCCGTGAAGCTGGGCTATGTTACCCCCGAACAATTCGACGAATGGGTTATTCCGAAAGATATGGTTGGGAAGATATAGTCAACACAAGCTCTTAATAAACAAAAATGTCGAAGTGAAATCACTTCGACATTTTTTATTCAAAATTCAATATTCAATATTTACTTACTGCCCCGGATACACCTTCACCGTATCTTTTATCTCATCTTCAGCTTTAATGACAACCGGGGTTTCATCTTCCAACGGACTCTTTTTGAAAAATCTTTTCTGGAAGATCAGGATGGCAATAACGCCTACTGAAATAGATGCATCGGCGATATTAAAGATGGGTGAGAAAAAGGTGAAGCGTTCTCCGCCCCAGAAAGGGATCCATGCGGGTAATGTTTTGTTTTCAATGAGGGGTGCATAGATCATGTCTACTACCTTGCCATGTAAAAAACCGGCATAGCCGCCACCGGGTGGAAACATTTGCGCCAATGGCAATCCGTCATCACTGCGGGAAAATATCATTCCATAGAACATACTATCTATCAGATTCCCGAGTGCACCGGCAAAGATCATCGATACACAAAGAATAAATCCACGGTGATATTTCTTATCTACGATGCTTTTGATATAATACACGCCAAAGATCACAGCGATCAGCCGAAAAATGGTCAGCGCCAGTTTACCCCAATCGCCACCGAACTTCCAACCCCAGGCCATCCCTTCATTTTCTATAAAATAAAGCCTTAACGACCTGCCCAACAAAAAGATCTGTTGACCATAATTCATGCTGGTTTTCACCCATATTTTTAAAGCCTGATCGGCGATAATAATTCCTAGTATTACCAGGGCAACTGTTCTAATCTTCACTACGCTAAAATTTAGTTTTCAAAGATAAGGTTTTCTCCCTTTTATACAGGTCGTGCCAGACCTAAGTATTGATGAGCGGCAGACAAAATAACCTGCCATTATTCCTCAAAATACACCCTTTTTACCCGTTGCGATATTCCGGCAAGCAGCTCATACGGAATGGTTTGAGCCCAATGGGCTACTTGTTTTACCGGCAATTGGCTGCCAAATATGATCACATCATCACCTTCCTGAACATGGGAAATATTGGTAATATCAATCATGGTCATATCCATACATACGGTTCCAATTACAGGCGCCAGGTGACCGTTCACGAGCATTTTACCTGCGCCATTTCCAAGGCGGCGGGGATAGCCATCTGCATAACCTATGCGCACTGTGGCAATGCGTGTATCCCTGGTAACCACGCCTTTACGGCCATAGCTCACCGTTTCTCCTTCTTTCAGTTTTTTTATTTGTGCAATGGTCGATTTCAGGGTAGAAACCTCGCGCAGATCAAGTCCGCCCTCCCCGCTGCTGTCGCCGCCATATAAACCAATCCCCAAACGAACCATATCCAGGTGCCATTTGGGATGGCGAATGATGCCGGCCGTATTCACCACATGCCTTACGAACGGATAAGTTACAGCCTCCTTCAATTTTTCCACCATTTGCATGTACAACGCGCCCTGCTGATCAGTATACGTATCATGCTGCGGATCTTCGCTGGATGCGAGGTGTGTAAAAACACTTTGCACTTTAAAAAATGGTGTGCGAAGTGCATTGATTAATACAGGCATATCGCTCATGGCAAAACCCAACCGGTTCATTCCTGTTTCCAGTTCAATATGCACCGGGAATTGCTGCATGCCCTGTTTTTTAACAAAATCTTCAAACAATAACAAAATGCCGGGTGCATACAGATCTGGCTCCAGGTTGTATTGCACCAGCACATCGAAGGTTGATTCATCAGGGTTCATGACCATGATGGGCAGATTGATGCCTGCCTTGCGCAATTCAACCCCTTCATCGGCATACGCCACCGCCAGGTAATCTACCCGGTGAAATTGCAGCGCATTGGCAATCTCATAACTCCCGCTGCCATACGAAAACGCTTTTACCATAGCCATAAGGCGGGTAGAAGGTTGTAATAATTGTTGAAACTGCTTCAGATTATGGGCAACAGCGGTAAGGTCAATTTCCAAAACCGTTTGATGTACCTTTTGCTGTAAGAGGCGATCAACCTGCTCCAGTTCAAATATGCGGGCGCCTTTTAACAGAATGGTTTCATCTTTAAAAGGCAGGTGAATTAATTCTTTTATAAAAGCATCAACCGAGAAATAGAAAGCCAGCTCGGGAATACCGGCTGCCTGAAAAATTTGCTGGTGATGCGAAATGCGTTCGCCGATTCCGATCAACCGGTTCACCTGGCGTTGTTGCAGCAACCGGGCTACTTCGGCATACAGGTCTTTTTCCGATCGTCCGCTTTGTAAAATATCCGAAAGAATAACGGTGCGCCTGGTGTGCTGCTGTTGCTGGCTCAAAAAATCAAGGGCAATGGTAAATGAGCTGAGATCGGCACTGTAACTGTCGTTGATGATGGAACAGTTATTAATGCCTTTTTTCAGTTCAAGCCTCATGGCTACCGGACCTAACTGCTGCATCTTTTCTTCTATCACTGCCTGCGGTATTTGTAAATAGAGCAACACACACCAGCAATGAATGGCATTTTCTACCGAAGCATTATCTGTGAACGGAATAACGATGCTAATGGTTTCTTGTTTGTAACTGGCCGTAATGGTGGTTTTTTCGCCTTCTTTGGCCACCTGGCGTATTTGCAGCGCAGCCTCGCGCACCATACTCCAGCTAAAGATCTCAAAGCGTTTGTTGTTAGGCAATTGTTGCCATAAAGGGGCAACGCCACTGTTTATTTCCGGATCGTCCTGGCAATAAATGAACGCCTGTACATGCTTGAACAGTTGCATCTTTTCATTCACTTTTTGCCGCACATTCACAAACCCTTCGCTGTGCGCTTCGCCAATATTGGTAAATATGCCAATGGTAGGCTGAATGATCTTTTGCAATTGTTCCATTTCGCCGGCCTGCGAAATACCTGCCTCGAATATGGCCAGCTCATGCTGCTCGTTAAGCGGCCATACACTTAATGGTACGCCAATTTGCGAGTTATAACTTTTCGGACTTCGAATGATGGTATACTGTTCTTCCAGCAACTGGTTCAACCATTCTTTAATAATAGTCTTTCCATTGCTACCGGTAATTCCAATAACCGGCAAGGTGAATTGTTTGCGATGCCAGGCCACCAGGTTTTGCATGGCCTGCAAAGGATCTGTTACCTGCAATATATTAGCGTCGGTCAGGTGCGTAGTATCTATCGCCTCGCCCACCACAAAATTGCGCACACCTTTTTCATATAACTGCGCAATAAACGCATGCCCATCACGGCGCGGTCCTGCTAAGGCAAAGAATAAAGAAGTTTGGGGAAAGATGAGTTTGCGGCTATCAATAAGCAACTGCTCAATCAACGCGTTATCGTGCTGAACGAGCCAGTTTCCTTTTATAATGGAAGCAATATTGTCAATAAAATATTTCACCAGGTTATATTGATCAGTGAATTTCCCGGTCTATACCTGCATCGGTTTCTTTACTGTCGGCAATACGGCCGTTTACGGTTGTTGAATAAATTATGGAAGCAACAATGCAGGTAACGATCACCACCAGAGAAATATAAACAGGTATATGAACCTCAAAAAACTCAACCAGCATTTTCACCCCTATAAATATCAAAACAATGGCAATTCCTTGTTGTAAATTGGCAAATTTGTTGGCGGCTCCTTTCAGTAAAAAGAACAGGGAGCGCAAACCCAGTACGGCAAAAATGTTGGAAGTATATACCACCAGCGGTTCGGGGGAAATGGCAAATACCGCCGGAATAGAGTCCAGCGCAAATACGATATCGGTGGTGGCCAGCATAATTACTACTACAAACAGACTGGTATAGAATTTTTTACCATTCACCATTATTTTCCATTTTCCACCGCCATCATCAGGTGTTATTGGCAGCACCCGTTTCAGCAACTTATACACCCTGTTATTTTCCAGGTCGGCTTCTTCATCATGTTTCGCTCTGAACATAGAGATACCGGTGTATATTAAAATGGCGCCGAATATGTATAATATCCAGTGAAATTTCGCCACCAGGCCAATTCCAATCGAAATAAATGCGATCCTGAAGACAATCGCCATTAAAATACCTATCAACAGTACCCGTGCATAGAATTTTTCCTTAACCTTAAAAAATCCGAATATGAGGATGAACACGAAGATATTGTCAATGCTCAACGACCATTCCATTAAATATGCGCTCACATATTTAAGCGCAATGTCATGGCCGTTCTGTATCCACAGGAAACCGAAAAAAAGCATGGCCAGCGTTACCCAGAAGGCGGTTTGCCATACAGCTTTTTTTATTGTAATATGAGATCCCTTTTTACTTAATAATCCCAGGTCAAATGCCAATGCCAGTATCAATAAACTGCCAAACGTTAAAAACGTGATCTGCTCAGCTGTCATGTATATATTAAATGGTCGGCAAAGATAAGTTATTATACCCCCCTGCCCCTTAAAGGGGTAGTTTAAATTGCCGCTTTTTGTTTACCGTAGCACGGTTGCGTTCTGAGATTAAAAATTTGAGTGGACTGAGTTCGGAATTGAAGGCCCAAAATCACGACGCCCCTTTCACAGCCTGCCCCGATGACGTCGGGGTTTGCCGTTTCACGTTCCCTGCCCCCTGGTACTTCCGCTTCCTTACCGCCTGGTAAACAAAACCAAATAACAGCACTAGTACAACCGGCAAACCAATATTCATCAGTTGCCAGGTACTTCTGTCATCTTCTGTTTTTTTGACATCCAGCAGGCGCAGCGCAAAATCTTTTGACCGGGTTTCCAGTATGCCTGAAGTATCGGTGAGGTATTGAATACAGTTAAGGAAAAAATCTTTATTTGCGTACTGGGTGTTGGTAAACTGGTTAAAACCCATAGGCAGCGGACCTTCGTTGGCGGTTACAACATTGGCAACAATATCCGCATCCGATATCACGATCATTTTACTTTCTTTCTCTGTAGCGGCGCGGAACGGCTGTTTATACAACCCGGCCAGGGTATCCAGCAAGCCGGTCGATAACCGGTTGGTGTACAGGGAAGAAAATCTTCCTTCCAACAAAACAGCTACCGGAATAAAAGATTGGTTGAAGGTCTTGAGATCATCTTCCGTTTTTATACTGTTCAGCGTTACAATGGCCGGCGCAGGGAGGATGCGCGCATTCTCTGAGGTTGATAATAAGATCGTTTTCCGGATATTATTTTTTACCGTATCAATGGAGTTAGGAAATATCGACAACACATTATCCAGGTTCTTGGCAATTGCATGACCTGAATAAGAAGATAAGGTTGGGAAATAAGGCCAGGGTACCAGTTGCATTTGCGGCTGGTTACCATAACTGCCTACCACCAGCGGTAATTTATCGCATTGCAGGTCCTGCACCAGGTCGCCATTGATGCGAACACCGTATTTGAATAACTGATCGTCGAGGTTCAGGTTGCGGTCGTATGCTACAAAGTCACTGTGCGAACGCATAAGGCTGTCCATTTCTGCATATAGCTTGTCTATCAGCCAAATGACCTTACCACCCTGCATAATATACTGATCGATCTTCAATTTCTGCTTGTCGGTGAAAGGTATGGTAGGTTTTACAATAACAAGGGCATCAAATACAGTTGGAATAACCGGCACGCTGTCAATAGGCACCCAACCAAAACGATATTCCTGCCGCAGCGAATGTTCTATAAGGTCAAACACATTATAGGTTTGCGGCTGCCCATTGCCAAGCAGGTAACCGATGGCCGGTACCGTATCGGCTGTAATTTTTTGAATAGAACGGGCCATTTTATATTCCAGCAAAGCCTCGGCATTATTTAGTGATTGCACCCCGCCCGTCATATCCTGACCCTGCAGCAGGTCAATGGCTACTTCGCGGTCTCTGTATTTCACCAGCGCGCCGGGGTAAACCAGCCGTTCTTCCTGCGCCTCGCCTGCTTTCGCCTTCACTTTAATATTGGTAGGTTTCAGTCCCAGGCTGTCTAAATGTAATTGCATTTTTTCCCGGGCAGTGTCACTCAGCCCTTCGCCTGGTTTTTCAAATTTGAATTGAATATTGCTGCCAGCCAGTTCTTTAAACTCCTGCAGCATTTCCTGGGTACTGTTGGATAGCTTTTTAAACCCCGCCGGCATATCGCCGGTGAGCAGTACGGTGATATTTACCTTGTCGTGTAAGCCTTTCAGTAATTTTTTGGTAGCAGGTGATAAGGTATATCTTTTTTCCTGCGTAAGGTCAACACGGGTATGCACTACTGATGCCAGGTAGTTAATACCCAGCAATACGATCAGCAAAAACAACCACCATAGTTTTGAGGTCAGTATTTTGTTCATGGTGTATTACCGGATTATCGTTTCAACAAATTGCGATTGGTAAATATTAGAAAGAAAAGGATGATGCTGAGAAAATAGATAATATCCCGGCTGTCTACCACCCCTCTGCTTACACTTCGGTAATGGAAATCGATGCCGAGCATTTCGACATAAAAATCAGCGCCGGCTTGCAGGGCGGGTATACGGCTGATGGCATTGAACCCGCTATACAATACAAAACAAAGGAAAGCGCCGGCAATAAAGGCTACTACCGCGTTGTTAGTGACACTGCTGCAGGCAATACCGATAGCCACAAATACCCCGGCCAAAAAAATCAGCCCCACATAGGAGCCAATGGTTCCACCCGTATCAATACCACCACCGGTGGCAGCCAGTTGCTGTACGCTGATGACGTATATTACTGTAGGTATCAAAGCAATAAGCACCACGCCCAGCGAACCAAAATATTTACCGGAAACCAGTTGCCAGCGGCTGAGTGGTTTGGTTTGTAATATTTCAAACGTGCCGCCTTTGAATTCGTCGGCAAAACTGCGCATGGTAATAGCGGGGATCAGCAATAGCAATATCCAGGGGGCCAGCTCAAAAAACTTATCAAGGGTAGCGAACCCGTAGTCAAGGATATTGGTATCGGGGAAAACAAACAGGAACAGACCATTTAATAATAAAAATACGATGATGGCAATGTAGCCGGTCAGGCTGCTGAAAAACTGCCGGAATTCTTTTTTACATACTGACCACATAGGCGCGAAAATAAGTGATTATAAGTATACGGAAATAAAAGATGCCGGTGAATGACGCAGGTTTCAGCAATTTTATTATATTGCGTCTACACTTTACAATTATCCATGAAAAGGTTCATCCGGTTACCGTCTATTATCGTTCAATCATAAAATAGCCGAAACCTACTGCATAAAAAGTCCCCCCGATAAAAACGGGGGATTTTTATTTTAGGGAGGGCCATAAAACGGCTGATCTCCAGTTAATCTTCACTTCTCCTTTTTTACCGCATTTTCTTTACCTCTGATCAATACCCGGAGCGTATCTGCTTCGTACCTGAATCGCCAGTTTCTCGTATATATCTCGTACATATCTCGTATATGTCTCGTATATATCCCGTCTCTTAATAGATACGGAACATGAACGAATTACCTACTAATTACTGTTGTGACAGGAACGAAATTTTTGCGATACAGATACGGTACAGGCACGAAAAAGCCCCGCTCTCGTATCGAAAGCGGGGCTGTATATGTAAGAAATTGAAAAATTATCTTGTTTATGCTTTAACTGCCCGGTTCGTGAACCTGTTTCATGTCACATTACCTATACCGAAAAACTTTCGCCACAGGCGCAGGTACGGCTGGCGTTGGGATTATTGAAATAGAATCCTTTGCCATTCAACCCTTCCGAAAATTCGAGGGTAGTATTTACGAGATATAAAAAACTCTTCAGGTCGGTAACCACTTTAACGCCATTATCTTCAAACACCTGGTCACCGGGTTTCGACTGGTTATCAAAATCCATTTTATAGCTGAGACCTGAGCAACCACCGCCCACCACTGATACCCGCAAAAAATAACCGGCATCGGGGGCATGGCCGCCTTCTTCCATCAGTTTACCAACTTTTTCTTTCGCTTTATCGCTTACAAAAACCATGACTACTAATTTAATGTGCTAATGTGCTGATTAGCCAGTTTGCTAATGAATACAAATTCAATTGCTTTCGCTCAGTTAATCAACACTATAATAACGCCAAACCGCCTTATATGTTTAAAATTACTCAATTTTTTGCTCATTTCCATCAGATT
>DASUVL010000303.1:0-7709 GCA_036379015.1 Niastella sp. | reverse complement strand
CCCTTGCCAATTTAAAACAGACACCGCTGCTTTTTCGCATGATACCCACTGTTGTTTGGGAGACAATGATCGACATCGTATTGAATATTGTATTTCGCCGCCAACAGGATTATGTTTGTTCCATCACTACTGTTTCTGCCATTATACATTCCCATGCCATTGAACGCATCGACCTGTTGAAAATAGATGCCGAGTATGCCGAATGGGATATACTGCAAGGCATTGAAGACCGCCATTGGTCTTCGATAAGGCAGGTGGTCATGGAACTTCATGATATAGATGACCGGCTCAAAAAAACAAAAACCCTCCTGCAGCAACAGGGCTTTAGCAACATTACCGCCATGCAGCAGGATATTTTCGCTAAAACCAATATCTACCAGTTATATGCAATCAGATAATATGAAAACCATTCGCAACCTCGCTATCTACAAAACAGATATGCCGGTGAAAGAAAGCACCTATGAACCGGCGTTCGCCAACCGGGATTATCAATTACGATCAATAGGTCTGAACCCCGCCTGGCCTGTTGGTTTTATATCTGCCGGCGAACAGAAAACCCGTAACGTACTGAACATGATCCGCGCCCTGGCCAAACAACACCGGCAGCTGAATCTGATCATCCTCTGCGGAAAAGACAAGGCATTATTCAGTAAGCTACTTGCATTACCCCTGCCTTTTCCAACAGCCGTGTACAGTTACATCTCTCCTACCCCGTTGCTTTTCGGACAACTGAGTGATTTTACAATTGGGCAACCCGGCGCTATGACAATAAACGAATGCCACGATCTAATTAATCAAATGCAACCCGCTTATCGCGAAATGCATATTGTTTAACGTAAGTAGACCTGTCAGGTGCACCATTACCTATTGCCAAATCAGCATGCCTAAGTGCACCTGACAGGTCGTTCATTAATTAGGCGTTGAGCCTTTAGCGTCTATTTAACGATCTTGAATTCAACGCGCCGGTTCTTTTCCCGGGCCGCCGGAATATCTTTTCCTTTCGCTGTTTTTTCTTTTTCCAGCGGACAACATGCGCCAAAGCCTTTGGCAGTAAGCTTCGAAGCATCCACACCGCTATTTACCAGGTAAGCCACACAGGCATCTGCCCGTGCCTGCGACAATTGTGTATTGAATGATGACGAACCAATACCATCGGTATGCGCCGCTATTTCCAAACGCACCGCCGGATTGGCCTTCAGATAAGCGGCCATTTCATTCAGGTATCCATAAGAAGCCGGATCTATAGCTGATTCGTTGTAACCAAACCTAATATCATGGGTTACCAATGTTTCTTTTCCTTTGAACGGATCAGGAATTTTTGTCAAACATAGCTGGCCCACATGAATGGTATCTGAAGTAGCGACAACCGATACCAGCGCTTCATTCCTGTATGTATCTTTCACAGCGGTTAACCGCACTTCCCTGCCCGCTTCTGTTTCCAGCACATAAAACCCTTCGGCATTGGTTGTTTGCCGGGCAACCGCTTCTCCGCCCGTATTGGAGGCCATGATGGTAACACCACCCAGTGGCTTTTTATTTTCGCAATCCACAATTTGTCCGCTGAAGTACTGATTGTAGTTCTTATGTACAGCCAATAACTCCAGGCAACACAACGAAGCCCGGTCACTGCTGATGATCGCATCATCCAGCAGGCGATTGCCACGGTTCACAAAGTAATTGTCGTTCTTGACAGAATTTACCGGGTAACCCAGGTTCACAGCTTCCGTCCAGCTACCGCCACAAGCACCGGTTGAGGAGAACAGGTCAAAACCACCCATTCCAACCCGGCCTTTCGAAGCAAATACCAGTGTATTGCCGGCAGCAAAATAGAATGGCGCCCCATCATCTTCTTTCGTATTGATGGCAGCGCCTATGTTCATGGCTTTACCAACTTTTCCATCTTTCAGTGACGCATACCAGATATCAAAACCACCCTGCCCGCCGGGCCGGTTGCTCGAAAACAACAGGTATTTACCATCGGCGGTTACATGCGGTTGCCGCGCATCAGTCCCTTCTACGTTAATGGAACCGGCGACCAATACAGCAGGCGACCAGTCATTGGCGGTTTGTTCACTGCTATAGATCGCAAAGGTTTTTTTCCCATCAGCCTGGGTGCTCCAACCTGTAAAGAACATCTTCTTGCCATCGGGCGTAAAAGTAGCCACCCCCTGGTGTGTGTTACTGATACCGGTGATCGGTATTTTTTGGGCTTCATCAAAACTACCATTATGCTGTGCCGTTGTATATAAGGCATTGTTGTACTCCGTCGTTTTGCTGCGCCCGTCTATGGCCGCACGGGTGGCAGTAAATACCAGCGTACCGGGGTTCATCCAGGTTGCAGCATAGCTGGCGCCCTCTTTGTTAACCTGGCTGTTCAGTTTTTCTATTTGTACGTTACCCGCTCCCTGCTGTAATTGCTGTTGAATAAAGGTGCAATTAGCCAGTTCCTGCGTTGCTTTGGTTTTGTACTCAGTGGCAGGTTTTGTTTTCAGGAATTTTTCCAGTTGTTGCCGTGCCTCGTTGTATTTACCATTCGCACGAAGACAAATGGCATATTCATACAACGAATTTGGCCAGGCAGCCGCATCCAGATCGATCACCTCTTTATAATACACGGCTGCATGACTGAAATCCTGCAGTTTGTAATAGGAATTCGCGAGGTTATACAACAGTTCAACCTTTGGATTAACCTCCTTCACAGGTTGACCAGCCGGTCTTTTTTCTACCTGGTACGGCTCATAGGCACTTTGCGCCGACTTATTCCCCGCCAGGGATTTTTCATAATACCGGGCAGCGGAATAATAGTCGCCCTGCTTATAAAATTTATCAGCAGCCCTTTTATAATTTTTGGCATACTGGGCATTCGCTACTGTCAACGATACTACTAACCCCGACGTTATAATTATATATTTAAGCATTTAACTTAATTTGATGATGGTGAATTGGTAATTGTGACAGGAACGCTGTATTCCATTATCACATTAGCAAATTATCACATTAGCACATTTGTTTCTTATGCCTCATTGACTTGTTGTTTTCACTTACATTGCTGGACATACGAAAGGAATCCGTTTAGCTTTAAACGCCCTGCTGCCGATCACCGACAGGGATAATTCAAAACTGTTTGCTTTGCCGGTTACTTTCGACAGATCGGAGGTACCGACATCATAACTTACGCCCAGCACAAAATTCTTATAATACACCCCTGCATAAGGAACCAGGGCATCTTTGAACCGGTAATTGGCGCCGAGCAGGAAATCGGCATCTTCGTTTACACGGAATTGTGTGTAGGCGCCGATCATCTTTTCCGTTGCCTGGCCCTGCCGCATGTACAACAGGTTGGGCGTAACACTTACAGCTTCCGATACATTGAATTGGGCCCCGCCATGAGCGGTATACCGCACCGGCATTTTCTGGGGCTCACCATCAGCGATAAACGGATCTTCGGGCTGCGTAAGATGAAAGGCAGAAAAGCCTGCAAAGAGGTTCATCTTTTTGCCGGGCGTGGCGTCGTAATACATTATACCAGCGCCGGCATCAAAATTTGAACCGGCCGTTTTATTCAACACTTCATCGTTACCCAGGGTGGCACCGGTTTGCGGATCCCACATTTCGTCGGTCTGGAATTTGGACTGATCGAACCGGCGGCTGATCAATCCCAACGACATGCCCATAGAGATCCGGTGATTGCCATCGGCGCCAAACCGTACGCCGGTATACGCCATAGACGCATACGCCGTCAGGTAATTATAACCGCCGCTACCAGCCTGCTGGTTCATGATGTTGAGCCCCAGGCTTACATTCTTGTTGGTACTAATATCGGCCGACACCCCGGGTGTAACATACGGACCCGATACATTATCCCACTGACGGCGGTAGATAGCCGTTACGCGGTAGTCGCCATCCATAACACCCGTTAAGCCTGGATTCAGCCACAACGGATATATGTAATACTGCGAGTAGTGCGGATCTGTTTGCGCCTGCGTGGTTAAACCACACAACACAGATACCAGCCCTATAGCCATTATTGCAAGGTTTCTCATAATAGTTAGTTTTATGGTTTACCGGGGTTGTATAACACACCTTACCGGATCAAATTAATAGTTCCTTTTTTGTTTACCACCGTACCATCCTGCAAAGTCATGTTCAGCACATATACATACACACCAACCGGTTGTTGTTTGCCTTTATACGTACCATCCCAACCGTTCTGCTGGCTGCTGGTCTCAAAAATCTTCTCTCCCCATTGGTTAAAGATCATCAACCGCATGGTGCCGATAACGCTGCCGCGTACAATGAATACATCGTTCTTCCCGTTTCGGTTAGGTGTAAAAGTATTGGGTACGAAATACTGGTTAGTAAGCAAATGAGCTACTTCCGGTTTCGACGTGCCTTTCGGACAATAATCCAGCGTTCCCTGTGCCTGTACTATTAAGGAGACTTTTGTACCGGCGGTCAACCCCGTGATGGTATGTGAAAGACCGGTAGCACCGGAAGAAGGTGTTACAAAGTTCACCCCATCGGTAGAAACTTTATAACCGGTCGCATTCGTAACAGCCGTCCAGGAGAACCGTGCCATGCTCGTCGTCGCGGTATCTACTTTCAGATCGGGGCCTGCGCCCAATGGCACACAAACATCAAACTCGAAGGCGCCGATATCGGGCTTTGCACGGCGGGTAACTCCTTTGATATCGGTAGTGATTCCCACCGGCGTGCCTTTGTTATCCATGGTCAGTAAGGTAGGGGTAAAATCAACATTGGCCGGGTCCTGGTAATTCGGATGCACATTCAATGAACTATCATCATTGACGGCAGCCGTTCTCCAGGCTTCTATAGTAGCATGATTGGTGGCATTAACACGGCCGATAAAATTACTGGTCCCTGTTTTAGCTGCATTCAACAGGTTGTTATAATCAGATGTAAAAGTTGTATTGACGTTATTGATAAAGATACAGGTCTTGGTACCGGTACCGCCTCTTTTAATAACGATGCTGTTATTCTTCAGAATCAAACCATGGGCTTCTGAATTCGAGTAAAAACCTCTGGTAGTACCGGCAGTAGCCGTAGAATCTTCCAGGGAGATCGTATTGTGATAATATTGAACACTATCCGCACCGGAGTTTGATATAGCATTATGCTCACCGTTACCATTCATGTTATAGATCAGGTTGTTACTCACAATGATCGGCTCGGCCATGGAGGCATCGGTACTGCTGTTAAAGATACCATGTACGGTACCCGTATTGGTTTTAGCGCCATCGAACAGATTATGCACCTTGTTCTTTGTCACCAGCAGGTTCTGGTGTGATCCATCCATAAAGATCCCCCAAAAACCACTACTATTAAATTGAAGGGCACGGCTTGGACGGCTGACATCGTTACCTGCTACAAGGGCATTGCGGGTACCGCTTATCCATATACCGTAGGAACGGCCATCTTTAAAAATATTATTGGTAATTGTATTCTTCAGGGTAGGCTCGGTGCCCGATGAAGTACAGGCAATGCCAATGTTACCGCCGATGATGGTATTACTGGTAATGGTATTGCTGTCGCAAAAGCTACCGGCCGATTGTGAAGTATAGCTGGTAGCAGATGGACTCATTACAATACCTACCAGGTCGGTGCTGCTGACGCTGGTGCTCATGGTAATGGTACAATTCCTAATGGTATTGGCATCGGCATCGTTCAGCATTTGCACGCCCAATCCATATTGGCCCGACGTAGTGGCTTCCGCCACAATATTCAGGTTATCGAAAATGAAATGCCGTGTACCATTCAACTTGATCACCGCTCTTTCGGCAGTGGTCGTTGACAGGTAAACCAGTGTAGTACCGTTGCCGTTGAACGTTACCGTATTGGTCGCTGAAGTATTGGCTATTCTTGGAATGATCAGTTGTTCGCGGTAAGGACCACTGCCTGCCGCTACGTTAAACACTACCGGCCCACGTACCCCGCAACGAATGGCATTCAGGGCATCGTTATACGATTGGAAATTTGCGCCGCCTGTTGCTACTGCACTGTTGATCGTATACGTACCTGCCGTTAACCGGGGTGTTACATGCAAGGACATCGGAACGGAATATTCAACCAGCGAACCACAGGTTACCGCTGCCCGGTAATACAGGGTTGTAACCGGCGTGGCGGTAGATGCCGGATGTGAAAGCGCCGTTCCCAGATTGGTATACGTACCATTGATAGTAACTGATGTTTGCCATTGATACAATTGACCGGTACCAAATGAATTACCGGTCAGGTTCAATGCCACGGGAGACCCTTCACATACAGTAGTACCCGGCAATATGGTTGTATTACCACCCAATACCGGACCAACGCAGGCAGGCGTTAAAAATTCATAAGCGCCGATATCAGGATGGGTATTATTACGGACCGCACCTGCAAAATCATTATTGATATTGATATACTGCCCCATATTGTCAATGGTAGAATCAGTAGGGATCAGCACAAAATTAACCGGGTCAGTGTATTTCGGATCGGAACTTACCGACAGCAGGTCCTGCCCCGTTTTTGTTCGCCAGGCAGCGATGGTCGATTGCGTACCACCGTTATAACCCACCGCATTGGTAACCGAGCTTCCCGAAGGCACATACAAAAGATTACGATTACTGGTAAACATAGGAACGGCCTTTGACATGTAAATGCCATAGTTCCTGCCTGTGGTTGCCCTGCTTATCGTAATGATATTGTTCAGGATGTTTATGTTCGAATAATCATCGGTCCAGATACCATTTGTTGAACCGGCGCCGGTTACCGTTTGATATTCCAGTGAAATGGTATTGTGATAAAGGTTCAGGTACGAACCGCCATACTGAGCAGAAATACCAAACTGGTCGCCCGTTGACTGAAAATCATAGATGAGGTTATTGGCAACCAGGTTGGGTGTAACGGCCGACGCAACCGATCCGCCCAAATTGATCCCCCGTAATGTACCTGATGTGTTAGCAGGATCAGCCACAAAATGATGAATGCGGTTCCCGATAATGCGCATATTGATGTTGGGCTCAAAACAGGTGATACCCGTTCCATCGTTGGCCATGTCCGGTCCACCGGTGATATCGTTCCCCTGTACCAGGGTGTTATCATTATAAAATAAATAAATACCGGAATTATGGAAATTGGAGATCTGGTTATCAATGATCTGGTTGCCTCTCATTAAAACAGCGGGGTTCGGATAAACGGGCACACTCGACATGGTAATACCGGTAAAACCACCAGTGATCTTATTCCTGATGATCAGGTTGCTGTCGCAATCACTGTTACCATTCGAGGAACCAAAATCATCTGACCCGTTGATCACGATCCCTTCATTATTCTGCGGTAAGTTGATATTGACGGTATTGAGAATAAAACAATTACGAATGATATTATGATCGGCATCGTGCACTAAATGAATGCCTACGCCATATTCAAAATCGGTTACCGCGGTAGGAACAATAACCAGGTTATCGATGGTAACATAATCCACACTATCCAGCTTTATGCCTGCCCTGTTGTATTGGTTGGTGCTATTGAACGAAAGCGTTACACCATTGCAGTTAAAGATGAGCGGTTTGGTGGCAGTGCTTTTAATAAAGCGATCCAGGGTAAATTGCTCATAATACGGACCACTGCCTGGCGCAACGTCAATGGTAACACCACCGTTGAGACCACCAGACAGGTAATTCACGGCTTCACTAAATGTATTGAAATTT
>DASUVL010000302.1:0-2192 GCA_036379015.1 Niastella sp. | reverse complement strand
AAGAGAAAATTTAAAAATTTTGTTAATACCGGTTCCGGATACCGGTCAGGAATGCTTCAACACTACGGCGAATATCTACTGCGCTGCCTGTGTGATTGTTAATCAGCACTGAAAAGATCAGCAGCTTGTTCTTTTTGGTGTATAAATATCCGCTCAACGCTACAACGCCCGACAGGGTACCGGTTTTAGCAAATATATAATTACTATCCTGTTTATACAAATTGCTTAGAGTACCCTTGCCGCCCGTTGGCAAAATCGACTGCAGCCTTTTCATGCCAATTTCCCGCTGCATTTTTTGTAAAAGAACTACAAAGTCATTGGGTGTAAACAAATTGTAACGGCTCAACCCACTACCATCTACCCAGCGGGGTTTTTGCGGCAGATCGCTGAGATCGGTTTTCAGCAAGGTATCTATAATCTTCCTGTCGTTCATTTCACCCAGTTTTACCTGGCTAACCATCAACAGCGATTGTTCTGCATAAAAATTATCGCTGCGGTACATCATGGGTTTTAACAACGAGTCGGTAGGCTGGGAAAAGATCGTGGTCAGTTGTGCAGGCCGTTTTTTAAGCTCGGGCAAATATGTGATCTGTTTACCAATTGTATCGGGCAGTAGTTCAAGTGCCGACTGAATGCCATACGTTACAAAAGGCACATCCTGCTCCTTCTTCTTTTCTGTTCCCTGCGTGATCAAAAATAAATTTTCGTCGCGGTTGCGCTGCACAAAAAAGGCTTTACGGGTAATACCGGCAAAACGTACTTTCCAGTTTATTTCGGGAATGGAGTAAATCGATGCCTGGTCGGGCACCCCTTCACTGCTGGTGGCATTTTCATTAATTTCCTGCACCCAGTGCACCATATTACCATATACCGGCAATGCACTGCGTTCGGCCATATAATTATCGTTATAATCGCTCCACGACCAGCCGGCGCCCAGCGGTTCGTCCTTCCAGTTGCCATCCGTTATATAAACAGGCTTGTTGGTCTTTTGCAGAAAATCGATAACCGGGTTCTTTTTGAAATCGGTATGCAACAGGCTGGGATCACCGGTAGCCACCAGGTATACTGCTGTATCATTTTCCCAGTACCGGATGCCGGGCAGGCTATCGCCCAGGTATTTTAAGGCTGCATAACAACTAAAGAGTTTGGTATTGGAAGCCGGTACAAAGTACTTTTCGGCATTATGATCATAGAGGTATTTATTGCCCGATGCATCGAACAGGCTGATGCCTACATGAGCGTGTTGCAAACTGGTATCCTGTAAAAGAGCCCTTTTGGCAACTTTAGCAATCTGGCGTTGGGTTGAACAGGAAATGATCAGAAAACAGCAGGCAAGAAGCATTGGCAGTACGCCACCCCAACGTGTAGGAGCAGACCACAAGCCTTTGAATACAGGATTTGAGATTACTGAACAGGAACCGGTAATGAAGGGACTGCTTCTTTTGGTCATACTGAAAATTAAGTATTATTATGACAAGCAGTGAGTTTCGGTTTTCAAGTTAAGCTTTCAATCATTGGCTTTAGGACTTTGACCTTTAGGTTTGAGCTTATAGCGTGAAGCTGTATTTCATTATCACGACTTGTCCCGACTTTGGTCGGGATTATCGTATTACCACATTATCACATTAGTCCCGCTCCTGCGCCCTCAACCACCGTTCCGGAATTTCATTACTGCTGGCCAGCAGATAATCTTTATAAGAACAGGCTATATATTTCTTATCAGGTAATTGCATCCACCAGCGACCGGTTTTCTTGCTCTGTAAAAAAACCGTTTCTATTTCGGCAAAAACCATATGAAATTCATTAAACGAGTCCTTCTCCTCCAAACGGGCTTCGCGCTGGCCCTTGTTATAACCATCTATCAGGTACCATAACATATGGCTGATCTGTTTGGCGGTAAGATCATCTTTGTCGCGGTGGGGCGCATACCCATAAATACCAACAGTACTGATAGAAGGGCTCAAGCCCGCAAATCGCGTTAGCACACAGGCTTCCTCACCAGTAAGTCCGTTAGGCGTAACCACATTAGATGGTGCAAAGGCATGGGCAATAGCAGCAATGTCAAAACTGAACATATGCGAGTTGCGTATCACTGGCTCCATTTCTTCAATATTCTCTTTCACATGGCCCACCCTGAAACAATCAAACCGCAGTTTATCCATCGTTTCCAGCATATGCGGATGTACATAATA
>DASUVL010000301.1:0-6715 GCA_036379015.1 Niastella sp. | reverse complement strand
TGCTCATTTTCTGCCAGCTCCTCAGCTGTTCCGTGTTGAAATATTTTCCCATCAATGAGCAAATACGCCCGGTCACAAATGGAGAGCGTTTCGTTTACGTTATGGTCAGTGATCAAAATACCGATATTCTTATATTTAAGTCGGGCAACGACAGCCTGAATATCTTCAACGGCAATGGGGTCTACCCCGGCAAAGGGTTCATCTAATAGAATGAATTTTGGGTCAACAGCCAATGCCCTGGCTATTTCTGTTCTGCGACGTTCGCCACCACTCAGCGAATCGCCATTGTTCTTGCGCACATGATGCAACCGGAATTCATCGAGCAGGGCTTCCAGTTTCTGGCGCTGCTGCGCTTTGGTAAGCTTTGTCATTTCCAGCACTGCCTTGATATTATCTTCTACACTTAGTTTACGAAATACAGAAGCTTCCTGAGGCAGGTAACCAATGCCCATTTGGGCCCGTTTATACATGGGTAGTTTGGTAATCTCTTCCTGGTCAAGAAAAACCTTGCCTTCATCGGGTTTTATTAAGCCCACTACCATGTAGAATGTAGTGGTTTTACCGGCTCCGTTCGGACCCAGCAACCCTACTATTTCACCTTGCTTTACGTTTACCGAAACATGATTTACCACGGTACGGTTACGGTAAATTTTTACCAGTTCCTTTGTATTAATCTCGCTGATCAATTGTATTTAAGGTTTCCGGCAAAAATACCAGAACTAATTCAAATACATAGCTCTGGATGCGGTAATTTAACAGGTATTTGCCATCCGGATTTCCTGCGTTATGTTTGCAGGCCGGATTTTATGGTATAAAATGGCCATTTTAGCTAATGTGCTTATTTTCAATGGAACGGGAAACTATTATTTCGCTTAAACAATAAAGAATACTTGCAGGGGAACGCCAGCATGCTGAAAAGAGCTTAAATTATGGTGTAACCTTTGAAAAACAGTTTTTATTTACATGAAAGTTATCGATCACATCAATCAGGCAAAAGATTCGCTTATTTCTTTTGAAATACTACCGCCTTTAAAAGGAAAAACCATCAACTCGATATACGAGCACCTTGATCCCTTGATGGAGTTTAAGCCTGCGTTTATTAATGTTACCTACCACCGCAGTGAGCATGTTTTTAAAAAGAAGGCAGACGGCACCTTTGAAAAAGTAGAAGTGCGTAAACGCCCTGGAACGGTTGGTATTTGCGCCGCTTTAATGAACCATTATCGCGTTGATGCCGTTCCCCACCTGATCTGTGGCGGTTTTAACAAGCGGGAAACAGAAGATGCCCTGATCGATCTGCATTTTATTGGGGTTGATAATGTACTCGTTTTACGTGGTGATGCAGCCAAAAATGAAACCGTTTTTGAACCAGAAAAGGGTGGCAATACGTATGCCCTCGATCTGTTAAAACAGGTGCAGAACCTGAATACCGGTATTTACCTGGAAGAAGATATCCGGGATGGTTTTCGTACCAACTTTTGCATTGGTATAGCCGGCTATCCTGAAAAACATTTTGAAGCGCCCAACCTGCAAACCGACCTGGCCTTTTTAAAAGCCAAAGTAGACGCTGGCGCCGAATATGTAGTAACCCAGATGTTTTTTGATAATCAGAAATATTTTGAATTTGTTAAGCGCTGTCGCGAAAACGGTATTACCATTCCAATTATTCCTGGTTTAAAACCCATTACCACCAAAAAACAACTGTCGGTTATTCCACGAACATTCCATGTTGATATTCCCGATGACCTCAGTAACGAGATCATGAACTGTAAATCAGATGTTGATGTTGAAAAAGTTGGAACTGAGTGGTTATTGCTGCAATCGAAGGAATTAAAGAAAGCAGGCGTTCCCGTATTACACTACTATACACTCGGAAAACCTAAAGTGATCTATAACGTTGTGAAACAACTTGTGTAGATAAACGCTTTAATTATACCAAAGGGTTTAGCCAGGCTGTATGCTTCGCTAAACCCTTTGTCGTACTATAGAGAAAAGAAAAACCCGGGAGTATAGAAGATGCTTACAAGCAAGTCCTATAATACTCCCGGGATTATAAAGAGATTCAGCGCCAGGTTACATCAATTAGCCAGGCTTTTAATCACTGATTCATTTATTTTTACCGGATACTTCTTTTTTAAAGCTGCTATCCATTGTTCTTCAAGATATACCTGGTAATCGTTAATTACGAAACCACGGGCGTCTGCAAAACCACGCACTTCGCGATTAGGATATAATTTAACGATGTATGCAAATGCAACGCTATTATCGGTTTCATTTTTCACATTGGCGGTGATCAAGCCCTCCATGAAGTTTGTTCTGTCTACAACAGGTATCTGGCCTAATTCAAAACGACCCGAATCGCCCTGTAATTGGCCACCACTGGTATTGATATATTTTTGCCAATCTTTATAATTGTCTTTCATTTTGGTCCTGAATTCTTCTGATGCCTTATCGTTGGTTGCTGTTAATATAATGGCATCCGCACTGCTTTCCCACCAGTATTTGTCTTTGTGGCTTGTATAATATTTCTTCAAGCCAACAGTATCAATTGAAGCCGGATCCCAGATATTTCGCTGCATGATCTCAAACAACAGGTTTCCTTCTTTAAACTCATTCATCTGGTAAGCAAACTCTTTATTATATTCTTCAAGATGCTGGCGATAATAATCAAAGGCGCTTGTTTCAATAAACTCCTCAAGCAATTGCTGGTTGGTTTTATCGGCTTTCATGTTCTCGTAATTACGAATCGTTTCCAGACTGGTTTGAAAGTCTTTTACCGTGACTGTTTTTTTGGCAAATGAAAACAGCGGTGTTTTGGCATTGATATCGGCAAAAGAAGGGAAACGTTTATTCTGTAAAATACTGTCGACTATTACATTCAGGTGTTTTTCGTTTATTGCCTGCTTCTTGAAACCGGTGATCTGTAACACTTTTTTCAACAACATTTTTAGCGACACCTGCATTCTGTCGCTTTGCATTATCCGCTGTTTGAATTCGTCTTTTAATTGGGCATTGGCGGTATCGGCAACAGCCGGTTTGTATTGCAACCGCTTTATGATATGGTATCCATAACCTGTTAATACGGGTTGACTTATTTCGCCATCCTTTTTAAGGGCAAAAGCGGCATTTTCAAACGACAGATCATATTGCCCCACACCAAACTCCATCATTTCACCCCCTGCCTGCCAGGTAAGGTTATCGTGGCTAAACTGGGTAGCCAGGATCTTAAAATCACTGCCTTTGGTCAATACGGCATAAATGGAATCGGCTCTTTTTTTAACATCCTCTTTTTGCTCATTGGTTGCGCTGGGCGGATATGTAAGTAATATCTGAGCGGCTTTCATTCTTCCCAATGCTTCTCTTTCACCCAGGTTCTTTAATATGTGGTACCCTGCATTACTGCGAATAGGTGCTGCATATTTACCAACTGGTGTAGTATACACGGCATTTTCCAATTCATAAGGAAGCACCATTGATGTAATATATCCGATATCGCCTTTGTTTTCTGCAACCGAAGGGTCTTCTGAAAATTCCGTAGCGATCTTCCCAAAATCCTGACCCTTCTGTAACTGGTTCCAGGCTGCATTAATTTTCTCCTGTGCTTTCTTTACTTCTTCTGCTGTTCCGTCTTTCCTTACTGCTACGAAAATATGTGCCAGGTGAATATCTTTCTTACTGCGGATAATTGATTCTGTAACCAATTCGCTAATGCTGGCTTCGTCCCGAACATAACTATCTATCACCTGGTTGCGAAAGCTGGTTGATTCCGCTTTTTGGTTACTCAGGGTATCCAGTTTCTTATCCAGGGCAGCCTGCACCTTTAATTTAAAGCGAACGTATAGCTCAAGGTAATCTCTATACGATTTATCGGTAGGCTTACTTTCCGAATTGTTTTTATTATATGCTTTTAAAAATTCATTTTTTGTAACCGCCTTGCCGCCATAGGTAAATAATACCTGGGCGTTTGCGGTGGCAGCAATGAAGATCAATAATGTAGCAACTGCCGCTTTACTGATAACCGTCATAATGCTAGTTGGATTTTTTATTTTTAAGTTTAAGATCTATCACTTCATTCAGTTGAAGATAGGACAGCTTTTTAGCTATGATGTGTTTATCCTTATCTAACAAATACAAAATAGGCGTTTGATATACATCGTACAACTGACGATAATTTGGTTTGCCGGCCGCTTCTTCTTCTTTCTGTTTTGAAGCCAGCTGATAAACATGCATCCAGCCATTGAGCTTATTATCGTTGATAAACTTTATCCAGTTATCCTTGCCGCCATCGACCATTACTCCGTATACTGAAACACCTTCATTTTTCCATTTGGCTTTAAAGATGGAATCCACTTTAGGAACTACTTCTTTACAGTGGCTACAGGTAGGATCCCAGAAACAAATTACTGTAAACTCGCTTTTAACATTGTATAAAGAGTTTGGCCGGTCAAGGGTATCTACCATTTCAAGGTTGGCCGCCGGTTGCCCAATAAGGTTAGCCATCAGGCTATAGGCCCGCTTGAACATAAAATCTTTATACTGCTGGGTAAAAAATTCAGCCTGCCCGGTATTTATATACTTTTCAAACAAATGTACAAATACGGCATCCTGGCCCATGTATTCAGGATTGATATACTTCTGCACAAAATGCACCAGCAGGAACTTAAACATTTCAGGATTGCTTCTTGAATACAACAACATATGATCCACTTCCTGCTTTATTGAATCTGCATGCGGCACTACCAGTTCTTTATAATATTTTTCCAGTTTTGCTTCGAAGAAGGGCGTTCGTACCAGCCTGCCATCGCTGAATGATATGCCATCCCAATAATGCGATTTATAATACCTGTACGCATACATGGAGTCATACTTTCCGCCCGGGTGTTTAGCCGCAGGGGGTATTACCGGTTCTTTCATAGCCTGGAACAAGGCTGTTAAAAACGAAGCCGGATTTTTAGCGATCATACTGTCGCGATAAAGCTGCATTCTATCGGTGAGTAGCTTTAAGCGGGCTTTCAGCTTGGCTGAATCTTTTGCATTCTTTGCCGAACTGAATTCTCCATTGGTCTTATTAATATCGCTCCCCATTTGATTGGTAAACCTGGTATACAGGTGAAAGAGGGCATTATCGGTAGATCCGGTGAACCCTACATTGTTGGGCAGGGTTGCGGAGTCGGCAGTAACGGAGAACTGTTGTTGTTTATCGATCAGTAATTCAAACAAAATTTCCTTGCGTGGCGAAACCACAAAGTAAATACCCCCTGGCAGGGGTTCTTTTCCTGCAAACACGCCTTTACCATTGCCATCGAGCAACGTCGAATCGGCCAGTGCTTTTACCTTACCATAGTAGTACCCCAGGTAGATATAGGCATTCTTATAAGGTTTTAGCGTAATGGGAATATTATAACCGGATTGCGCCACAACTAACGTACAGCTTATCAGCAGTATAGCCAGCGATAAAATTCTTTTCATAGTGTTGCAATAACAGAAAAATACCTGAATTATTGAAAATTAAAACGCTTAAGTTGTTAATTCCTTGTAAAGTTAACGGTATATAAATAAGCGCATTAAAGGAGAATTAATATGTTCCTGTAAAAAGACCTCCCTCCGATACCAAATTACCGGAATTTTCAACACAAATGCCCCGTCTATACTGATTAGTACCCCTTTTTGGTTACGATAAATTACTTTTGCGCAGTGAATCGGCTATGACAACATTCAACGTGGAGATTTCGTCATGGTAAGATTTCTGACCGCCCGGCCGGGCGGAAAACCGGCCAAAAAACAACTAATATTTACAGATGAAACTTAGCCATCTTGCAGAAACATTGATTGGATCGGAAATTGTAAAACTGGGCGGCGAAATACGTGATAAGATCCGTGCGGGAGAGAAGATCTATAATTTTACTGTCGGTGATTTTGATCCTGCTATTTTCCCTATTCCCTCAGCACTAGAAGAAGAGATCATTACTGCTTACCGGAATCATTTTACCAATTACCCGGCCGCAGAGGGCAACCTGGACCTTCGTGAAGCGATTGCCCATTTTTTGAAAGAACAGGAGCAGTTGACTTATAAAGCATCTGAAATACTGGTAGCTTCAGGAGGCCGGCCGCTGATCTATTCGTTATACCGGGCTATTTGCGATAAAGAAGATAAGGTGATCTATGCTGTTCCTTCCTGGAACAATAACCATTATACGCATTTTGTAGGTGCTGAGCACGTGGTGGTGGAAGCCAGGGCTGAAAATAACTTTATGCCCATTGCCAAAGATATCCGCCCTCACTTGAAAGGCGCTACGTTGCTGGCATTGTGTTCTCCCCAAAACCCAACCGGTACTACATTTACAAAACATGACCTGGAAGCGATCTGCGATATGGTGCTGGAAGAAAACAGCCGTCGCAGTGAGGGTGAAAAGAAGTTATACGTGATGTACGATCAAATGTACTGGCAACTTACATTTGGCGACATTGAGCATTATAATCCCGTATCCCTGCGGCCTGCTATGCAGCCTTACACCGTTTTTATTGATGCCATAAGCAAAGTGTTTGCTGCCACTGGTGTACGGGTGGGGTGGGCCTTTGGGCCCCAGGTTATCCTCGACAAAATGAAGGCTATCCTGAGCCATGTAGGCGCCTGGGCACCTATGGCCGAACAGAAAGCCGTTGCCCGTTTCCTGTACAATAAAGAGGCGATTGATAATTACCTGAAACATTTCAA
>DASUVL010000300.1:0-5066 GCA_036379015.1 Niastella sp. | reverse complement strand
GGTATTTTTCCAGCGCCTGATCATACATGCCGGCGTGTGTATCATGGATCCTGGCAATAAGTTCCAGTGCTGCCAGTTTATAATCCAGCTCAGTGGCGGCATTTACAAATTTCGGAACAAATTCAGCCAACACATTGTTCCAGTTTTCCTGAATCAGGTATTTGTAAGGAAAGCAATATTGAATAATATTCCAGTAACGGTATAAGGCCAGCAGCCGAAATCCGGCATCGGGAAATTGCATGGATTCATATGCTTTTTCATTTTTGAAATCCGGATTCCCTGCCCTTTGCTGGCCCAGGTAATAACATGCTCTCGAGCGGCTGGCATTTTTAACATCATTTAATCATTGATCCTGCGCGGATCAAGCGGAATTGAAGTAATAGCAGATCCCTTATCAAATTGAGTATCCGGGTATGCTTTGAATATTGATCCATAATTAAATGCTACCGGCCTGTTATTGCCCTGACTGAATGCAAAAAAAGTTAATGTGCAGAAAGCTACTATTAAGGTTATGCTTTTCATGTTTTTTGAGGATTCAGGTTGATCAATTTATCGTGTAAACTATATTTTCCTTAAATAAATATAACGGTAAAAAACATGCTAACGTGACCGTTGATGTAAAAGCTCCTCGACGGTACAATCAGACATCGTTACGTCGTTTCGAACCCGTGTTCAGACTGAATATTTCTTTCAATTAGCTATGTAGAAAAAGTCTTATATATTTACCCTGTTTTTCGCCTGGTTGCCATACAGCCGGGCTACTAAATGAATTAAATAGTACTAAATTGAAACCTGTTGTTGAGTTAATTAAATCATTATTAATAGCTGAATTTCCATCAGGGTCGTCTATTAATTATTATGATGGGAAACTGTACCTCATAGGCGATGACGCAAACAATATGCTGGTTCTTGATAATAATTACCAGCAGGTTGATTCCTTTCGCCTTTTTGATTTTTCAGAGAAAAGAATTCCCAAAAAACAAAAAGCCGATTTTGAAACCTCAACGGTGATGAATGTAAATGGTGCAAATCATTTATTGATTTTAGGTTCTGCTTCCAGGGAAGAAAGAAAAAAAGGAGTACTTATACCTCTTTTGAATACCGGTACTGATGGCAATAAGGATTATGTACCCGTTTTTTATAATGCCACATTCTTTGAGCAATTAAAAACAAAAGGTATTGATGACGTAAATGTAGAAGGGTGCACAGTCATTGGGGATGATCTTGTTTTAGGCAACAGGGGGAATACTACGAACCCCTATAATCATCTCATTTTTACCAGAGATCTTTTTATAAATATGCAAAACGAGCCTACATTATCGGTTGCAAAACTTATACAGCCGGACCAGTTAAATGGGTTCGCCGGAGTTTCAGAATTGTGTTATGTAGCATCAAAAGATATTTTATTAATTACCTTTTCCAGTGAAATTACCAGTAATTCCTATGATGACGGGACCATTGGCAATAGCTATATTGGTTGGATTAGTGATGTTTCTAATAAAATGCATTTTCCTGAACTTGTTTTAGATGATATAGTTGATCTGCCTGCTATTCATACGGATTTTGAAAATGAGAAAATAGAAGGAGTCTGCGTAGAATCAGTAAATGGCAATGAATTTATTATTCACCTCGTTTCTGATAATGATGGTGGTGAAAGCAAATTGTTCAATGTGAAAGTCATTATTTCCACGGACACCAGATAACCCCATCATCATGATCATCCCCTCTTAGTATAAAAGATAGTTCAAACGTTCTTGGTTTTTGTTCAGCTTCACTGAGCTTTGAAATGGTTATATCATAAGTAAATCCAAACTGCATGGTTTTATAACGCAGACCTATATAGGGTATGACGGCATTTTTTGACCAATACCACATCCCCAGGTATAATATCTGGTCCTCCCCTGTTTCGTTAATGAATAAGCCCAGTGCGCCGCCAACAGAAAAATAACTGGCTTTTGACTGTTCCTGATAAATGCCATTGGTATTCAGCAGCATATTGTCATTGAGATAAGTCTCAAAATTTGCATGTGCTACCTTTCGCATAGCAAGATATTTATTTGGATCATCAAGGACTGTTTGTTTAGGCCTGTTCAGATGAAATGCGGCAAGGCCTATATCGAAATTGGTCCGCTCGTTTGTATAGCTATAAGTTGCGCCTGCACTGGAGGAAATATAGGGTTTCATATTTGACAAAGCAGCCTCCCCCGTGGGCAAATTGGTGTCAAAACCATTACCCGCAAATTGTTCAGGATATATAAGCCGGTGAAATTCTATACGCTTACTGGCAACGATGCCCCCCACTCCTATTCCCAGTCTGTGATCACCGATGTTGTCAGACAACGTAATATTATATGATACATTTAATGATCCATAAACGCTTTTATGAATGCCCGACATGGCATAATCATACATAAGCATACCACCCAGCCCCAGGGTACTGGTTTCTGGCAGTCTATCTTTCATGATCTTGCTATCGTAAGAAACGGTTCCGGTTGCATACGGACTGGCCGGGCCTATCCACTGATCCCGGAAATTGGTAACCAGACGCCATTTACTATTAATGTTTGCAGTTAGTCCGGGATTGATATTCAACGGCGATGAAAAGAATTGTGAAAAACTTGGATCCTGGGCAAATGCGAAGCCAGGAAAAAACATCCACAACACTACTGCTTTACAAGTCAGTTTCTTTTTCATAACGCAAAATATTTATCGTAACAACATTGCATTACCTGCTTTTTTGAAAATAGTTCCATCGTTTCCAACCGCTTCAACGGTCCAGGTATATGTATCCATTACCTGTGGTACTCCTTTATAGATGCCGTCCCATCCTTTGCCTAATTCTCTGGTTTCAAATACCAGCTCGCCCCATCTGTTAAATACCCGGAAGTATCTCAGTTCAACAATATTGACAGTGAATGGGAAGAGAAAATCATTATGACCATCTTTATTATGGGGCGACCATGCAGTGGGTACCCACAGGTTAGGCGGCTCATTTACATTCGTACGGGCAATTACTTTCACTGTCTGGGTATCTACAATTATACATCCGCGGTCAGATGTTATATTTATGAGATAGTCCATCCGTTGGGAATAATTGAACACAGGATTCATTACATCAGGCTTATTTAAACCCGTTGCCGGTGTCCATTTGTAGGAGTAATTGCTTCCAAGCCCTCTTGCCTTCAGCGGAGTTGAAACGTTTACACCTGTAACTACTTCCGAATATCGTATGCCAGCGGGCGGCGTGATTATATTTACAGCAGCCGTTGCATTCACTGAATTATTCATACATACGGCATCTGATACGCTGGTGATCGTATATATGGTGTTGGTTGTTGGTGACACTTCTATTTGATATGTGGATGTTGATATGCCAACAATCGTATGACCGGCAGTTCCATCGGACCAGGTTATATTGAATGGCGCTCTACCTGTCAATATAACTGTCAATTGGGTTTTTTCTCCGGGACAAACATCGCCACCTGATATAGTGGCTGTTGGCGCCCTGTTAAATTGGGCAGAAACCGGTTTAATGGTAAAGCAGCCCGCGGCATTTGTTGCTTTGATATAGTATATGCCGTTGGCATTAATTGCTTGTGGTGCAGGCTGCGGCCTGGTAGCGCCGGGATCTGACCAATAAGTGAAATGTAGGCCAGCATCACTGCCTGCGGTAATTGCAGGTGCAGTAAGATCAATTGTCGTTTGATTACAATTAGGTACAGGATTATTTATATTTAAATTGGGCGAAGCCTCCAGCGTTAGATTAGTGACAATGATACTGTCGCACCCTGATTGATTCGTAAAGGTAGACGTATAAACTCCGCTTGCATTAACCAATACGCCGTTAGGTAATTTATAAGAAGTTGCACACGTTGAAACGTTTTCTGTTCTGGAAGTTGAGGTTGTAATATTCAACTGTAAGGTTACAATGGAATCGCAACCGGCGGCGCTGATCAGCGTGTCTTTATAGGTACCTGCCCTATTGTAAATGTTGCCGTTCCACAAGTATGGAAGCTGATTAGTACAGATGGTCGCCGTTTGTGATCCAAATACCGCTGGATTAACAGTTAATATAAGTGTGACGATAGAATCACAGCCGGCGGAATTTACCAATGTATCCTTATAGGTTCCGGCAGCGTTGTAGATCTTTCCGTTCCAGCTATAAGGTAACTGGTTATTACAGATGATCAAAGTTTGCGATCCTGTCACTGGATTAACATTTAACGTCAGGGTAACGATGGAGTCGCAACCAGCCGCATTCGTTAATGTGTCTTTATATATTCCGGCAGCATTGTAGGTATTGCCATTCCACGTATATGGCAATTGTTTGGCGCAAATGCTTACCTCTTGAGCTCCTGTTACAGTGAGATTAACAGACAAGATCAGTGTGACGACGGAGTCGCAACCGCCGGTGCTGATGAGCGTGTCTCTATATGTGCCGGCAGCATTGTAAATGTTGCCATTCCATGTGTATGGCAATTGGTTGGTACAGATGGTTATCCTGGTTGTATCAGTTAATACATTGTTTACGGTCAGAATGAGTGTGTTGATAGAATCACAGCCGGCGGCGCTGATGAGCGTGTCTCTATATGTTCCTGCGGCATTGTAAATGTTGCCATTCCAGCTATATGGCAATTGGTTGGTGCAAATGGTTATTCTGGTTGTATCGGTTAATACATTACTTACGGTCAGAATAAGCGTGCTGATGGAATCACAGCCAGCCACGCTAGTGAGGGTGTCTGTGTAGGTTCCTGCTGCATTATAGGTATTGCCATTCCAAGTATATGGTAATTGATTTATACAGATAGTAGTTTTGGTTGTATCAGTTAATATATTACTTACTGCCAGAATGAGTGTGTTGATGGAATCACAACCGGCGGTGCTGGTGAGCGTGTCCCTATATGTGCCGGCCGCATTGTAAATGTTGCCATTCCAGGTGTATGGCAACTGGTTTGTACATATGTTTGTTCTGGTTGTATCGGTTAATACATTGTTTACGGTCAGAATGAGTGTGCTGATGGAATCGCAACCGGATGCGCTGATGAGGGTGTCTGTGTAGGTTCCTG
>DASUVL010000299.1:0-2206 GCA_036379015.1 Niastella sp. | reverse complement strand
TCCAGTTATTAACCTGTGTAGCGCTGAAATTGCTGGCATAATCCGGCAGTGTTTCCATAAAATAATTGGCTTCACGGATCAGACTGTAAGCATCTGCCCAGTAATTGAATGTTTCCGTGGCATTACCCATATCCCTGCTCAATGCTTCGCCGGTGATGCCACTCGCAGAGCCAACAACAAACGCATTGAAACTAATGGTGGGTGAGTATTTGAAATCTTCAATGGGTAAACGGCTGTACATACGCGCCATGTAGGCTGAGATACCCGCTTCGCTTGTAAACACATCTTTATCTGGTACAACGTTCATCGGCGGCACATCCAGTTTTTCACAAGCTGCCAATACCAGGAAAAAAACAGATGATATGATATATAAATACTTTTTCATGGCAATTATAATTGAATATTTAAGCCGAAAGTGAGTTTAATATCCAGTGGGTATAGATATCCAAACTGACTGGAAGGATGTTCCGGATCAAGGTAACGGAGTTTGGTAAACGTTACCGGGTTATAACCGTTGGCATATACCCGCACTCCTTTTAAACCCGTTTTATTAAGCAATCGTTGTGGCAGGGAATACCCTAATTCCACGGTCTTTAACCGCAGGTAAGCGGCACTGCTTGCATTGGCCATGGTATTTGTATAAGGCACTGTTCCTGTATAGGCAAAATGACCGGGCACCCATTCTGTATTGGGATCGTAAGGATCTGCTGTTGGATCAACCGGGTGCCACCTGTCCATAAACTGTTCCAGGGCGCCACCACCCGCCCAAAGCGGTGTGTTCAATTGTTCAAAATAGGATACGAACACTTTACCAGCCCCATTCCACGTCATGCTCATGTCAAACCCTTTGTAAGCTGCATTAATAGTAAAACCATATGTAATAGTAGGCAACCCTGCTGTTGTGATCGGGTGGTTATCCTGGGTGCTGATCTGCCCGTCGCCATTCCAGTCTTCATACGCATAATCACCAACAACCGTGCTCCGGGGAACATAGAAAGGACTGTTTACAATGTCATCATACGATTGAAACTGACCGTTTGCCCCATATCCCCAATAAATATTGTTCCAACGATCTGCAGTATAGTTACTGTTATTCCAGTTGAGGTAAGAGTTACCGGCTCTTGCAGCAACGCGGGTAGTGTTCATTGTTCTTGTATAACCAAACACGCCTTTAACGAAATAATTCAATGCACCGATACGATTTTCATGACTCAGTTCAAAGTCAAAACCTTCTGTGCGATCACCATTCAGGTTTTCCTGCGGCAGACCTACACCTACAACATCAGGCAGGGTTAATACCTGCGTTGCCAATAAGCCGGAACGGTTGCGGCGGAAAACATCGAAGGTAACGCCCAGCAAACCTCTCCAGGCTTGTACATCAACACCAATGTTCAACATCTTCCCTGTATACCATGAAATGTTGGGATTGGCCAGGCCTTTGCTTTGTACGGCACTTACGAAAGTGTTATCAAATACTGATCCGGCCGGGGTGCCGGTGGCATTACCGCCAGCGGGATAATTATATCCTGAGAAAAACTGGTACGTAGAAGCGTTTTCATCACCGGTAAGTCCATACGAACCACGCAGTTTGAAGCTATTGATAATGGAAAGGGCTTTTATATTCTTGAAGAATTTTTCTTCCGAAACACGCCAGGCTACGAAACCGGCAGGGAAGAATCCCCATTGTTTGTCAACAGCAAATTTGGAGGAACCATCTTCCCTGAAAGTAAATTCCGCAAAATATTTGCCTGCATAATCATAAGCCAGGCGGCCTACATAGGAAGCATTAATGGTTTTATAAAAAATGTTAGCTGAGGTATTGGCCTGTTGGTTGAGGCTGTTACCTGCTAACAGCTGATCAACAGCTAATGCCAGTTCACGTTGGGCATACAGATTGTCTGCACTCCGGGTATTCCTTTCGTATAATAATAATGCTGAAATGTTGTGGCCGCCAAATTGCCGGTTATAATTCATAGAAGCCTGCAACAGACTGGCAGGAAACTCCGAATAGTCTCTTCTGATAGTAGCGGGTGTTTGCTGTGGTACGGGTACATAGGTATTTGTATTGGCATTGTAGTTGTACAGGTTGTACGCCTTCATGTAAATTTTATTGCCACTATCTCGGAAGTCATAGCTATACAATCCCTTTAATGACAATCCTTTTATACCGGGCACATCATACGTTAAACTAACTGATGACTGGAAC
>DASUVL010000298.1:0-2036 GCA_036379015.1 Niastella sp. | reverse complement strand
TAAAACTGAAAGATATGAAACGGGCACCCGCGCTGGCATCCTCTTTAGCCAGGAAATATGATTACAGGGCAGAAGACTGGGAAACAGCAAATGCTTCGGTGAAAGCAGGTAACCTGATCAGGGATACATTTACTTATGTATTAAGCTTTACGCTGTTGCTGATAGCAGGCTTTGGTATTTACAATATCATGAATATGGTAATTATCGGCAAAATGAAAGACATCGCCATTCTGAAGGCAGAAGGTTTTGGGAGAAAGGATATTGTGCAAATATTTTTATCACAGTCACTGATCATTGGCCTTATAGGCGCCCTGGCGGGCCTGTTGCTGGGCTTTTTGCTGTCTTATGCATTATCCAGGGTTCCCTGGCCTGAAGATGAATACATTGTTATCAAACATTTCCCGGTGAATTTTGATACCAGCTACTATGTCGTCGGGATGATCTTTGGTATACTCACCACCGGACTGGCCGGTTTGCTGCCTGCACTTAAAGCAGCAAGGATAGACCCGGTTGCTATTTTAAGAGGATAAAAATAATTATATGCAACAGGAAGTACTGAAAGCTGAAAAGCTTAATAAATATTTTCAGGAGCCTGCTACCGTTCAAATATTGCATGAAATTTCCCTGTCAATTCAGGAAGGAGAATTTGTTTCCATCATGGGAAAATCGGGTTGCGGGAAATCGACATTATTATATCTGTTGTCTACATTGGATACGAAATACGAAGGTGCCATAAGCATTAATGGAGTAAGGGTAACCGGATTGAATGAAAATGCCCTGGCGCATTTTCGTAATGAGCATATCGGGTTTGTTTTCCAGTTCCATTTTCTGCTTCCGGAATTCACCGCCCTTGAAAATGTCATGCTACCTGCTTTGAAATTGGGCAAGCTGGATCACGATGAAATAGAAAAACAAGCGATGGAAAAGTTGCGGCAAATGGATATGCATGAGCATGCTCACAAACTGTCGGGCAAATTATCAGGGGGGCAGCAGCAACGGGTGGCCATTGCACGCGCATTGATCAATAACCCAAAGATCATCATGGCCGATGAACCCACCGGTAATCTTGATTCAGCCAACACGGCTATTATATTTAACATCTTTAACAAACTGGTGAAAGACGGCAATACCATAATCACGGTTACGCATGACTATGACTTTGCCCGAAAATCTAATCGCATTATTGAAATGGCTGATGGAAGGATTTCCTAGGTAAAGTGTAAAGGTGGAAACTGGTATTTTTCAGTTTCCACCTTTTTATACGGTAAGTCAGGGTTTGGCAATCTCCATTACGATACGGCCCTGGATCTCGCCTTTTTTCATTTCATCAAAAACGGCATTTATATCTTCCAGTTTTTTCGTGTGAACAGTAGCCCTTACACGTCCTGCAACGGCAAAGTCTATGGCTTCCTGTAAATCCTGGCGGGTGCCTACAATCGATCCTCTTACCGTAAAGCGGTTTAATACGGTGTCGAATATAGGAAGGTCAAAACTGCCAGGGGGAAGGCCATTCAATGAAATAGTTCCTTTACGGCGCAGGGCTGAAATACCCTGCCGGAAAGCTATTGGTGATACAGCTGTAACCAGTACGCCATGCATACCACCTGTTTCTTTTTTCAGGTATACGCCCGGATCCTGCTTTTTGGCGTTAACAACCAGGCTGGCGCCAAGAGATTTTGCCAACTCCAGTTTTTCGTCCGATATATCGATGGCGGCTACCTGTAATCCCATTGCCTTTGCATATTGAACGGCCAGGTGCCCGAGTCCGCCAATACCTGAGATGGCCACCCATTGACCCGGGCGTGTTTCCGTTTCTTTTAGCCCCTTGTATACAGTTACCCCGGCGCAAATGATCGGCGCCATCTGAATACAATCGATACCGGCAGGAAACCTTCCCACAAACCGCGCATCTGCGATCACATATTCTGCATAGCCGCCATCCACGCTATAGCCACCGTTCTGTTGCTGTTCGCACAGCGTTTCCCAACCGGTGATGCAGTATTCACAACATCCACAGGCACTGTATAGCCAGGGAA
>DASUVL010000297.1:0-3122 GCA_036379015.1 Niastella sp. | reverse complement strand
CGGCGCCAAAGGAAGAAAGCCCTGCGCGCCGTGGAACTTCAACGATCCTTCCCGCCTGTTCCAATTGTGGTCTTTTCCAATCGACCAGTTCCTGCTGTACCACAAAAGGTGTATCCTCGAATCGGATATTCGGATTGAGCGTTGTTGAATGTAAGGATGGCACTAACTGACGGTGTTTTATCTGCAGCAGTATTTTACTGAGACCGGCCATACCGGCGGCACTCTCACAATGCCCAATATTCGATTTTACCGAGCCAATAGCGCAGTACTGCTTTTTACCGGTATTAAATGCTTTATGTAAACCGGCGATCTCAATGGGATCACCAAGCGAAGTACCGGTGCCATGCGCCTCCAGGTAACTGATGGTAGCCACATCAACACCTGCCATCGTAATGGCCTTATTGATCACATTGGCCTGTGCACCGGGGTCGGGCACTGAAAAGCCATTGGTTTTACCACCATGGTTTACCGCTGTTCCTTTTATAACCCCATAAATATGATCTTTATCGGCAATGGCCGCCGCCAGCGGCTTTAACACTACCACACCTACCCCTTCACCTGGCACATAGCCATCGCCACCGGCGCCAAAACTTTCGCACAATCCTTTGCTGGAGGCATACTTGCCATACCCCAGCACCAGGTATTTATTGGGATGTATGGAAACATTCACACCACCTGCCAGCGCTACGGCACATTCGCCCTGTAACAAACTTTGACAGGCCAGGTGTATCGATGTAAGGGAAGATGAACACATGGTGTCCACCGCCATACTGGGTCCGCTAAAATTGAAGTAGAAGGATACGCGGTTAGCGATTGAGGATGGACTGGAAGACAACACCATCGGTTTGCCCAACGCCGTTTCCTGTGCTGCATACAAATGATACTCTTCCCACATAACGCCTACATACACACCTACCTGCCCACCAGCGGTAGCCCCGGGCTGCTTTCCTAAATTATCTTTTGTATAGCCTGCATCTTCCACCGCTTCATAAGCGCATTGCAAAAACAGGCGCTCCTGTGGGTCCAACGACTCAGCTTCCCTGGGCGAAATATTAAAGAACAGCGAATCAAATTTATCTACGCCATTGATAAAGCCACCCCATTTTGTATAGGTTTTACCCGGCTTGTTTTTGGCGCTGTCGAAATACACACTATGATCCCAGCGATCAGTCGGGATCTCCGTAATGCAATTCTTTCCGGCACATAAATTTTCCCAGAACTCCTGCAAGTTGTTCGCCTGCGGATAGCGACCAGAGATACCGACGATCGCAATGTCAAGACCTTTACTATCGCTGTCAGCTTTCTGCTGCTTCGGTTGGTGATAAGGAATTTTATTTTTTATTTGATCCTTCCATACGGGAGCTTTCGTTTCTTTAATAGCCTTTGCAGCAACAGCTGCACGCTCCGGCTCCTGTGTAATACCCAATATCGCCTGCAACTTTGCCTGATACGAACGGATAAAGTAGTTCGTGAGGTCATTAATATTCCGGTATTCAAAGAACAGGGTCTTGGGCAAACTGCCAAATACTTTTTCCAGTTCACGGGTCAATTGCATCACCATAATAGAGTCGATGCCGTATTTATCCATGGAAGCCGCTGCATCTATCCGGTCTGCCGGCAGCTTGATGGTTGTCGCCAGCAGCTTTTTGAAATACGCTACGGCTTTCTCTTTTATATTATTGCCATCACTGGTTACCGTTGGTTCATATTCATTCTCCTCAATAGGGTGAGCGGCTGCAATTGTGTCGAATGGCTGCAGCAACGCGGCCTTCAATCGCTTCGTATCGCCCTGCACTATTGCCATTTGATCAACCCGGGCGGCCATTGCCTGATATAATGCCTCAAAAGCAAATTCAGTTTGCAATGGCATCATGCCGATCTTTTCATACATCTGTTCTTGTATGTACTCATCTACCCGCATACCCCCTTCGGCCCATAGTGGCCAGTTGATGGATAGCATATACGTACCGGTCGATGGATGCGATGCATTTCGATACCGGGCGTAGTCATCCATAAATGCATTGGCTACCGCGTAATCGCACTGACCTGCATTACCGATCAATGCAGAAAGTGAAGAGCAGATAATAAACAATTCAGGATGCAGGGACTGTGTGGCTTTGTCGAGATTGACAACGCCCTGTACCTTGGGCGCCAGTACAGCCCTAAAGGCATTCGTTGTCTTATTCAGCATAAATCCGTCGTGCAGAACACCGGCACAATGAATAATACCGGTGAGTTCACCAAACTCACTTTTAATATAACGAACCAACTCATTTACACCTGTTGCATCAGCAACATCCACCGGCCGGTAAACGACCTTACCAACTTCATTACTAAAACTATCTATGATCGCCTGCTTATCACGGATAGCGCCACGACCCGTCAGTATCACTACAGCGCCCGACGCCTTCTGTGTAATTTCCTTCGCGAATAATTGTCCAATACCGCCAGCGCCCCCTGTGACCAGGTATACGCCTCCCTTCTTCCAGGGATGCGCCGGAATCTTTTCTACAGACGCATATTCGGTCAATTGCCATTGCCGGCGTTGGCCATTGTTGTATTGAAGCCTGATGGTTCCATACATGTGCGTGTTCTCATTCAATAGCTCCAGCATCTGTTCAGTCGTGTAGCCGTTCCCTATCTCGATCAATTGTCCGTTAATAACAGGATTTTCCGCATGCGCCGTGTTGAGCAGTGCATGCAAAGCCCCTGTCAGTTTTGCTTCGCCTTCGGCAGGCGCTACGATTTGTATCAACACATTTCCGGTAGCTCTCTCCTGTAACAGTCCCTGAACAACTTGCAACAACTGTAACGCGTAATCTGTAATGCGCATATCGATACTGCTTGCTACCGATCGCAAAGCAACGGTTGAAACACCCGGCAGATAGTTCAGTGTATCTGCGTTCAAATTATTTTCTTCCCCATATATGATGATCCTTCTTTCATAAAGAGTAGTGCTTTTTGGAGCAGGCAGCACCACTTGCTGCCAGAGCGGTCGCATCAGCAATACATCCTTTAACGACTGCGGCGCCCGTTGGCCATTGTATATGCGGGCCGTATATTTTTTTATTTGAACACAAACGCGACCGGTGGCATCCAACAGGTCTATATCAAAGGAAAGA
>DASUVL010000296.1:0-5249 GCA_036379015.1 Niastella sp. | reverse complement strand
AGTGAATGGTGAATGGTCAATGGTGAATGGGATTCACTAATTATAAACCACCCGTCAGTTTTGTAAGGTCCTACGATTCGAGCAGCATTGGCGGGTGGTTTCCAACCAAACAGTTTATAATTTCTAAATACAAACAACAACTATGAAAAGAAGCATCGCAAGAAACATGTCCTTAGGCCTTTTGGCGCTTATGTTAACCGTAATGTCGTGTAACAAGGCAGAGAATTCAGCAAAAACCACAGAAGCTGATGATTCGGAATTGGCACAAACACCGGTTCCCGATCCGGAGGAACCTACAGAAACTACAGAAGGTATTCCTACACCTACTACTGCTGCGGTTGCAGCTGCAGCGGCCAAAGTAAAATCACCGGTGCCTGGTTATACCATCACCTATAAGTATGGTATTAAAAATCCGCGCTATGCAGCCGGTTACCATACCGGTGATGACTATGCTGCTCCCACTGGTAAACCAGTTGTAGCCGTGCTGGGTGGCACCATTGCCTGGTCGAACAATAACGGTGGCGCTTATGGCCGCTGGATCGGTTTGCGCGCTACTAATGGCCGCGATTATATATACTGCCATTTGTCTGTTCGTTCTGTAAGCACAGGGGCTAAAGTGGTTGCCGGCCAAAAATTAGGCGAAGTAGGTGCTACCGGTAATGTTACCGGTCCTCACCTGCATTTTGAAGACCGTCCTAAAGGCGGTGGTTATGGAAATGATAGAAAGCCGACGTGGTAGTTGATAAGTTAACAAGTTGAAAAGTTGATAAGGTTAATACACTGCACAACTGAACAACTAAATAACTCATGAACACAAAAACTCCCCCCCTTTAGGGGCCGGGGGGTAAACCAACCGCTACACGACACCTCTTCTCCGGGAAAGTTGAGGGTTACCAATGTCGACCAAACGGTTTGTTTCACTAGTATTTCATGTGCTGTAAACAGTGTGCCACGGCGTATTCATTACGCCGGGCACACTTTCTTAATAATTAAAAACAAACAAATGAAACAAACAAATTCCCCGAACAGAACATTCAGTAACCTATTGCCGGGACTGTTCGTCATGATTACCCTGATCACCTTATCAGCCACTGGCTGCAAAAAAGGAGTGGCCGACAAACCAGGGACTACCACCGACGAAGAACCGGCAGCCATAACAGAAGCCGCCGAAACCCATACCTATACCAAGATCTTTGATGGCGGCACAGACGGATACCATTCCTTCCGCATTCCTTCCATTGTTCGTACCAACGCCAACACACTGATCGCTTTTGTTGAAGGCCGCATGGCTACGAATAGAGATTATGGCAACATTAACGTGGAGTATAAACGATCTACCGACAATGGAGCCACCTGGTCGGCCATGATGGAAGTGGTTGGCGCAGGTCAGGTTACCTGGGGTAACCCAACGGCCGTGGTTGACCGTACAACCGGTCGCATTTGGGTATTTATGAGCTGGAACTCTGCCACCAAGAACCAGGGCGGAACCGATGGCTACGATAAAATTGATACCTGGGGTGATCGCCGGGTGTTTTCTTCTTACAGCGACGACGACGGACTTAATTTTTCTACGCCCGTTGATATGACCAATACCTTGCTACCACCCGGCAAAATATGGGATGCTATGGGCCCCGGTGTTGGTATTCAAACCAGCAATGGCACCCTGGTAATTCCTGCTATAAACAGAAATATTTACAGCACCGATCATGGCGTTACCTGGCAGTACAAAATGATCCCCGGCGGTACCAGCGAAGGCACGATCGTAGAACTTATGGACGGCCGTCTTATGCGGAACGACCGGGCTATGGGCTCTGTATGGGAAACCGGTAAACGCCGTTGGGTATCGCGCGGTACATTAACAGGCAGCTTCAGCACGTTTGCTCCAGACGATGTGCTACTCGACCCGGCCTGTGAAGCCTCTATTGTACGGTACACCGGTGTTCCCGATCGTATTATGGTATTGAATTCTGCAAGTACAGAAACACGTAGCAAAATGCGCGTACGCATCAGTTATGATGGTGGGGTTACCTGGCCCATCAGCCGTAAAATATATGACTGGTTAACCGATGCGGAAGCCGCTGCACAAGGCAAAGGCGGTTATTCCAGCATGGTGAAAACGGCCGACTATACCATTGGTGCACTTATTGAGGTCAATGAAAATACTGGCAGCAGCACAACGAGCCATCGCTCTATTGAGTTTCACAAATTCAATCTCCCCTGGATGGTAGATGGTAATACCGAACCGGTTCAATAAAGAATTTTAATAAAAAAGAAGCCCTCTGCTAAAAAGCGGAGGGCTTTCTTTTTACTTAATCCTTAATCTACATAAAAATTACAAAGGTATCTGCACCAGCAGGCGGCAGCCGCCGCCCATTGGCTTTGATTCAATTTTCATGGTACCGCCCAGTGTTTCAGCCCGGTTGAGGATGTTCAGCAACCCGATGCCTTTTGCCTGTTTGGTTACATCAAATCCTTTTCCATTATCCTGTATAAGCAGGCTCAGCCAGCCATTGCTTCTTTCAATGGCAATAATTACACCACTGGCTTCGGCATACCGCAAGATATTATTGGTTTGCTCCTGGATGATGCGGTATAACATCAGCTGAACATCCTGCGACAATTCATCTTCCAGCACCGGATCGCATTCAAACGACACGGCTATCGGCCGTACCAACTGCATGTTCTTTATAATATCTTCTATGGGGTCAATCAAACCCACTTCTTTTACAATAGAAGAATTCAGTGTTTTCGAGATCTTCCTTATCTCCTGAATAGCCAGGTCAATGTATTGCGATGTTTTTTCGATCAGAAATTCCTGGTCATCGGTATTGGTGCGGGCCGTTGTTAACATGATCATGGCCGATGATAAGATCTGGTTCACATTATCATGCAATTCTTTTGAAATTTCATTCCGCTCATATTCCTGACCGGCGATCATGGCCTGGTTAATGCGTAAGCGTTCCTTCTCTTGTTGCTGGGCCAATTCTTCTTCCAGCTTTCTTTTTTCGGTGAGGTCCTGTATGGCGCCGATAGCCCGTACTGCCACCCCGTTCTTATAAATGATGTAGCCTTTATCTGATAAATATTTATAACTGCCGTCGGCACAACGGAACCGGTATTCATCATGCCAGTAATTATTGCGGGCCATTAAACAGGCATTGATATGGTGCATCACCCGCTGGCGGTCTTCGATATGGATCTTCTCTAACAACCAATACAGGTCGTTCTCCATATCATTTTGAAAATACCCGGTTAATTCGCTGAAGGGCTCACTGCGATAGATGGTCCCTTTTTCAATGTTCCAGTCCCAGATGTAGTCAGACGTAGCTTTGGTGGTATAATAAAAACGTTCATTAACTTTTAAGATCTCTTCCTGGGCATTTTTTTCTTCGGTGATATCTATTGATTGCCCGCCAATAAGGCGCTTGTGGGTTGATGTTTGCAGCAGGAACTTGAATACGAGGTACACCCCGGGGGTACCATCGCGCCGTAATGAGTTTTCAATTGTGATCAGCGGTTGTCCGCTCTCCAGCACTTTCATGTTGTTGGCTACAAACTGTTCTACTATGTTTGCGGGCATCAGATCGCGCATATTGGTATACAGGTGGCCATCGTTCAGTTTCCACAACCGTTTAAAAATATCATTCATATAAATGATATAGCCATCTTCATCAATGATCCACGCGGGGCTATGCGTATTATTCATGAAAGACTGAAAGATGTGTTCGCTTTCCGTCAATCGTGATTCCGCTTCCCTGCAGGCAGTAATATCATTAAAAGTAAGCGCAATAAGTCCGGGCACCGATGAGTTGAATTCCTCCAGCAAACAGGTATTAACTGATAACCAGGTGAGTTTACCCAGTGCATTGGTAAACCCTACAACAGTATGTTGAAAAACTTCTCCGGTGTTCAATGTGATCATGGCCGGATACTCCTTTATCGGCATGGACGAGCCGTCTTCTCTATAGGCCCTGCCCTCCAGTTCCGACAAATTTCTCCCGATCAAACGGTCGTGGGTGAAACCGGTGATCTCGCAGGCCTTGGTGTTGGCCGATATAATGGTACCCTGCTCGCCCTGTAACAGCATTACCCCTTCCTCTAACGAGTTGAGCAGTGTTTTATAAAGCACATTGGGCTTCAGATCCTTTTTACGATGAATGGTGGCCTGCAGATCGCGCAGAATGATCACCACATCGAGCAAATAATCGGTACCCGGAAATTTATGTGTATAACAGGAAATGCGGTAGGTTCTGTCATCAGGTGAAGCCACAAAAATATCTTCTATCTGTTCATCAAGGGCAATGGCTCTTTGTAATTGGGCATGTACTTCAGCATGGCCGGGGAACAACTGGTTGAGGAATTCAATTATGTTCTTCTTTGAAGGTCTTCTTGCTTGTTTGAACCACAATTCTTCTGCGGTCACATTCCAGTGCATCAGATTAAAATGCCTGTCTGTAATAAATACGGCGTCCTGGCAGTCATTCAAAATGGCTTCCAGCCAGGGGGCCATTTCACGATAATTGGTTGTAAAAGTTGCGCTCATAGGGATCTCTGTAAAGTTAGGTCACGGAAACATTCTCTCTCTTCATTCCGAAATTGTGCCAATACGTAACCACTTTACAATCAACACTGTTCAAATCAGGCACCGGATATTCTTTCCCACAATTAGAAAAACGTTCCCATATATTAGTATCTTATATGACCCCCATGTTTGTGCATAAGTTTTTGTTTATTAGCAAATTAAATAGTTCCACTTATCATTATATACATAAAAGTGCATGTTTGTAGCCGTGTCAACCAGATGTAGTCCCTTTATGGCTGCATCGCCCATTCTTCTTTTAACATGGAATACACGATCAGGTCAACAAACTGGCTATTTACGAATTCACCCTGCCGTATGATACCTTCTTTTTTAAAGCCCAGCCGTTCGGGTATAGCCTGGCTTTTATAATTTTCTTTGGCGGCCCTGATCTCGATCCGGTTTAACTGCAGGCGCGAAAAGCCCGCATCAATAACCGTTTTGCAGCACCGCGTTATGATGCCTTTCCCCAGCCATTGCTTACTGAGCCAGTAACCGATGGAAGCGGATTTATTGGCAAGATCAATATTATACAGGCCCAGTCTTCCAATCATTAAACCATCTGCCATGATCACATAGCCCATCTCGGTATGGTTGCCATACCGAAGTTTTGAGCTGTTGATATATTTTCTGAAATCCTCTACCGACCGCATATGATCTACCCAGGGAA
>DASUVL010000295.1:0-2080 GCA_036379015.1 Niastella sp. | reverse complement strand
TTTTGCGGATGGTTCAGGAAAATTGTACCTGATCACTAACGCCAGTCACATGTACAAGATCAACCCAACCACCAGAGTAGCAACCTTCATGGGTAGCATAAATTTCAGTGGCGGCGGTAGTTTTACGTCTCAATCGTTAGCCATTGACGCGCAGGGAAATGTGTATATCGGTGGTGCTTATCGCGATGTATATAGGCTTGATCTGCAAACAATGAATACAACGAAACTCAATCCCAACGATAACGACGTATACCATAGTGGTGATTTTACCACTTGCGGTTTCCCGGTGCTGGCCAGTTCTGTCATAGCTGATAAAACATACCACAACATAAATGGCAGCCCTGTTGTCAATGGTGGCGACACGGTTGAATATGTTATTACTGTAACCAACATTGGTAACATTAATGCGGCAGGTGTATATATGTACGATTATATTCCACCATCTACTACCTACCTGCCCGGTACTACCTATTTGGGTATTAACCATGTACCAGATGTAGGTGGAGTAATGCCTTATGCGGTTTCTGGTGGCAGACTGGTAAATACGCCCGGTCAAGATCCGGGTATTTTACTCCCAACACCCGCGAATGCAGCAGTAGTAAGATTCCGGGTAAAAACAGAACCTAATAAACAGGTTTGTAACCAATCACGGATTACCCTGCTCGATGCCGATGGTAATGTAATGTTTGTAAACTCAAGTGACCCTGGAAACGTTGGACAAACACCTACCTGCTTTTATTCTGATGGAGTTCTGCCTTTACTCAACCTGAAATTTAAAGGTAGCCTCAACGATGATAAGTCTGTTTTAACATGGACTATGAACGGCGATGAAAGCGTAGCTAACTACGAAATAGAGTACTCTGAAAATGGAACTTCCTATAGCACAGCTGGTAAAGTAGCCGGCAAGGGTAATACCAATTCAGCCAATAGTTACCAGTTTACCGACGTTGAGCATACTTTTTCTTCAAAACGCTTTTACCGCTTAAAGGTTATCCAAAAAGGTGGAAGCTATACCTATTCAGGTATCATTATGCTTAACTTAAAAGATTTAGACATAGAAGCGATGCCGAATCCTTTTGACAGAGATATAAACGTTCAGGTCAAGTTAAAAACTGCTGAAAACGTTCGTATCCGGTTAGTGGATTTCTTAGGAAGAGAGGTTTATACAACAACCGAACAATTAGGTCTCGGTAGTCATTCTCTCAGCATTCGCATACCAGCCGGTCTTGTTAAAGGCATGTATGTGCTGGAAGTAAAAGCTGGTGCTGACCAGATCTTCCAGAAAAAACTGTTGAAAAAATAAGATAGGTCCGGAAGGTAGAATAATATAAAAGTCCGAAAGCGGCTTTCTGTAAGGAAAGCTACTTTCGGACTTCTTCTTTTCAGTGCTTTTTACATCTCCCGCTTCGGCAGGTTCAGCCACTTCTTTTTATTTCACTTTTACAAATCGCTGCATGGTAGTTTCCACCCCATTCGAAACCTTCACTATATACAGGCCGGCAGTAAGATTACTTACGTTTATTGTTTCTGTTTGACCCGGCCAGGCGTTTGTTATCTGCGTCACGCTTTGCCCGTTTGCATTCATAACCTGTATATTCACCGCTTTATCCTGCCATGTGCTTGATAAAGTTATCCGCACATCGCTTACAGCCGGATTGGGATATACGGTGATACTTCCGGCGGCATTATCTTCAGCAACCCGAATGATGCGTACGGGCGATTGTTTATACTTGCCATCCAGGTCAACGATCTTGAGCCGGTAATAAACAAGACCGGAAGAAATGTTCCGCAGCTCATCCTTAAAGTGATACTCTTTGCGAACATCACTATTGCCTTCTGTGAACAGCATGCCGGCATCTGTAAAGTCTTTCCCATTCAGGCTTTTTTGAATAACAAAGTGGCTCACGTCCGTTTCTATATCAGTACTCCAGCTCAGGACTACCTGGTTACTGGTTTTCTTTGCAGTAAAGGAATTTAATACTACAGGTAATGCATTATTTACCGGCGCCTGATATGCAAAAGATTTAAACCAGAACGAATACATGCGTTCGGTATCTATATCGTCATCGCTGCTGTGCCC
>DASUVL010000294.1:0-8541 GCA_036379015.1 Niastella sp. | reverse complement strand
AGGGCGTGAACTCACTGTATGGCTCAGCTGAACTGAACTGGAAACGAACCTTCTATGTGACCGGTACCCTGCGCAACGATTGGTTCTCTACACTTGCCCCGGATAATAGAAGCATTAGATATCCTTCCGTTTCGGGTAGCTATGTTTTCTCGGAACATCTGCCCACCGTGAGCTGGCTGAACTTCGGTAAACTCCGGTTAGGATATGCCAAAGTAGGCAGCGATGGCGATGTGGCGCCGTATTCAAACCAGTTGTTCTATACCCCCAACGCGAATTTTATTAATAATCCCAGTGGCCAGGCGGTACCAGTGGGCACCAGCAATATCAGTAACAATGTCACCGGCACAACGTTGCCCAATCCCAGTCTGAGACCCAGCACCGTAGTTGAAACAGAAGCCGGTCTGGAATTGCGCATGTTCAACAACCGGGTAAACGTTGACCTGGCCGCTTACCGGAAGATCACCAGCGATCAGATCGTACTGGTACAGATCTCCGATGCATCGGGCTATCTCAACACACCTATCAACAGCGGTAAAAGCCGCAATTACGGGTTTGAAGCCATGCTGAACCTGGTACCGGTAAGAACCGTCAATTGGAATTGGGAATTCACGGCCAATACTTCCTATAACATTACAAAAGTGCTAAGCATTATCAGCGACAAACCGGGTGAGCGCATTACTACGGGCACGCACGTTTTTAATGGCGAAACCCGGCAGGTGGTGGGCGAAGAAATGGGCCAGATTGCCGGCTTTGGTTATGCACGTGATGCAAAGGGCCAGCAAATATTCCAGTCGAACGGTTTGCCGCTACGCACGACCGATTTTGTTTTATTTGGCAGTGCCTTACCCAAATGGGTAGGTGGTTTTCTAAACACGGTTACTTACAAGGGTATTAACCTGTCTGTTTTTATAGATTACAAACTGGGTGGTAAAATGTTATCGGGAACGAACTTCAATGCCGTTCGGCATGGGCTGCATAAAATGACCCTGGAAGGCCGCGTAGGCGGGGTAAAAGGCATAGGTGTAGATGCCAATGGCAATCCCAACAATGCGGTATCGTCGGTGCAAACTTACTGGGAACATCTTCGCACCCAGCAGATCGTTGAACCGGTTATTTACAATAGTGGTTACTGGAAGCTGCGTCAGATATCGCTGGGATACGATTTGACCAAACACATTCCGGCCAAATGGCCAGTTAAAGGGGTGAAGCTCGACTTTGTAGCCAATAACGTATTGCTGTTAAAGAAATGGGTCGACAATATCGATCCGGAAACTTTTGGTTTTGGGTCCGACAACCAGGTGGGGCTTGAATCGCCCGGTCTGCCCACGACCCGCAGCCTTGGATTGAATTTGAATATTAAATTCTAACACCTTCTATCATGAAAAAGATTGTCAACTATAGCCTTTTGTTCATCCTGATATTTTTCTCAGCTGCCTGTGAAAAGGGTTTGAGCGACCTGAATGTAAATGAATCAAATCCCACGTCGCTCGACCCGGCCTTACTGTTGAACCAGGCCATTATCAATACATCGTTTCCGGTAAAAACGCTGGTTTTCGACGAAGGCATTGTACAACAGATGGTAACGCCTAATGGCGGCGTTCTTGCAGGCGCCAACTTCAACCAGGACAGCCGCGATGTAACCACGCAGCCTTTGTGGACGGCCTACTATCAAAGCGTGATCAAAAACAGCTATGATGCATTGACCCGCTCAAAAGAACTTACCACCAGAACCAACATGTACCATATGGCGCGTATTTACCAGTCGTATGTGTTTATGATACTGACCGATGAATACGGCGACATTCCGTATACACAGGCCGGTAGCGGTTTGGTAGAACGGGTAACGTTCCCGAAATACGACCGTCAGCAGGATATTTATCCAAAGATCATACAGGAGCTTACGGAAGCCGCAGCAGCCCTCACCACCACCAGCACCATTGAAACCGGCGATGTACTGTATGCCGGCGATGTGGCTAAATGGAAAAAATTCGCATACTCCCTGTTACTACGTGCCGGGATGCGGTTGATTAAAATAGATGCGGCCAAAGCGCAAAGTACCGTGCAGGCAGCAGTAGCCGGTGGCGTCATTACCGCTAATGCAGACAATGCTTATATACGCCATGATGCCAATTTCACCCAACCCATCGGCGGTACGCTCAACGGCAGCGAAGCCGCCAATTTTTACCTCACCAAACCGTTCGTAGATCAACTGAAAAGCACCAGTGATCCACGGCTGCAGGCTATTGCCATACGATATGCAGGCGCTACCAGCAGCGCCGGACAAACCGTAGCTGCAGGCACTACCGACCCCACCAAACAGATCGGCATGCCGATCGGAAAAGACAACGGTACCATTGTGGCCGCTGCCACAGCCGATGGCCTCGCCAGCTTTTATGATTACAGCCAGGTAGACCGACGCAGAATAGTAAAAATATTTTCACCCGTTTTCCTGGTAACAGCCGCGCAAACCAATCTACTGCTGGCCGAAGCCCGCTTCAGGGGATGGATCACCACCAGCACCGCCGCTCAATATTTTGCAGACGGCATTAAAGCGCATATGGACCAGATGGTGGTCTATGACGCCAATTCCGCCGTTACCGCTACTGCCCGCGATATGTATGTAACGGCCAACCCGCTCACGGGTGGCAGTGAATTACAACAGATCAATACACAATACTGGATCGCTTCTTTTTTGAACGGACCGGAAGCATTCGCTAATTTTAGAAGAAGTGGTTTCCCGGCCCTTACACCGAATCCATACGGGCAACCCAGTAATCCGGATGTGCCCAATGGCACTTTTATCAGGCGGCTCACCTACCCTACATCAGAACTGAGTGTGAATACGGAGAATGTGAATAGCGCCATTGCTTTGCAGGGAGCAGATAAATTGAGTACAAGGGTGTGGTGGGATAAGTAGCAGAATGTGCTAATGTGATAATTTGCTAATGTGATAATGGAAAGGCAGAAAGACAGAAAGGCGGAAAGACGAAAAGACAGATAGGCAACGAGACTAAAATGCAATATACATGAGCAACGAGAAAAAACTAAGAAGCGCCGACTGGTTCGGGAGGTCAGACAAGATGGGTTTTGTGCACCGCTCCTGGTTCCGTACCCAGGGTTACCCCGACGATTATTTCGAGAACAAACCTGTGATCGGGATCTGCAATACATGGAGTGAGCTGACGCCCTGCAACAGCCACCTGAGAGACCTGGCCGAAGTGGTTAAACGCGGCGTGATAGAAGCTGGCGGTTTTCCCCTGGAGTTTCCCGTTACCTCGCTGGGCGAAACGGTGATGCGCCCCACCACCATGCTGTTCCGCAACCTGGCCAGCATGGATGTAGAGGAAACCATCCGCGCCAATCCCCTCGATGGCGTGGTGCTGTTGACCGGTTGCGACAAGACCACCCCTTCTACGATCATGGGCGCCTGCAGTGTGGACCTGCCCACCATCGTGGTGCCCGGCGGTCCCATGTTGAACGGGCGCTTTCGTGGCGAATGTATTGGCAGCGGCACCTTTAACTGGCTCATTAAAGAAAAACAGGGCGTAGAAAATTATACCGCGCAGGATATTCATGAAGTGGAAACGGGCGTAGCACGCAGCCAGGGGCATTGCATGACCATGGGCACCGCCAGTTCCATGGCCTGCATGGCCGAAGCGCTTGGGTTAACACTCCCCGGCGCTGCCGCCATTCCCGCTGTAGACGCGCGCAAAAAACAATTGGCGCATATGAGTGGCCGCCGCATTGTTGACATGGTAAAGGAAGACCTGACAATATCCCGTATACTTACCCGCCCCGCATTTGAAAATGCCATTGTCATTAACTCAGCCATTGGCGGTTCATCCAATTTTATTATTCATTTACTGGCCATTGCCGGCCGCATAGGCGTACCGTTGACCCTGAAAGATTTCGATAACATCGGTAGTAAAGTGCCCCTGTTGCTGAATATGAAACCGTCGGGTAAATACCTGATGGAAGACTTTTATTATGCCGGCGGGTTACCGGTGATCATTCGGGAAATGGAATCGTGGCTGCACAATAATGCCATTACCGTTAATGGAAAAAGCATCAGCGTCAATAGCGCCGTTTCCCCCTGTTATAATACCGATGTGATCACCCCCCTGCAACAACCGTTGAAGCACGAGGCCGGTATGGCCGTACTGAAAGGCAATTTGTGTGAACAGGGTGCCGTCATAAAACCATCGGCCGCCTCGCCGCATTTATTGAAACACAGCGGCCGGGCGGTGGTATTTGAAAACATAGAAGATTATCATGCACGCATAGACGATCCGGCACTGGACATTGATGAACATTGTGTGATCGTACTGAAAGGTGTGGGACCGGTAGGCTATCCGGGTATGCCCGAAGTAGGCAATGTAGACCTGCCTATGAAGCTGCTGCAAAAAGGCATAAAAGATATGATACGAATTTCGGATGGCCGCATGAGTGGCACGGCCGGAGGCACCGTGGTATTACATGTATCGCCCGAATCATCGGTAGGCGGTGTGCTGGCGCTGGTACAAAACGGTGATATGATAGAACTGGACGTAGCAGCCAGAAAGCTGCACCTGGATGTTTCGGATGAGGAGTTGGCCACACGCAAAAAAAGCTGGCAGCCACCAGCGCCAATGGCAACGCGGGGTTATGTAAAGTTTTATATAGACCATGTGCAGCAAGCGCACCTCGGCGCCGACCTGGATGTGTTACGCGGCGGTTCGGGGTCGGATGTGGTGAGGGATTTGCATTGATTAACTGAAGTAAAACCGGATGAAATACATAGGGATATATACTTTGTTCTTTATGTTCATTTTTTGCATTTTTTGTAAAGGACAAAACAAAACTGAACTACCAAAAGATGATATCAAGTCCGAAACCAACAACGTAATCACTTTCCACGGACCTAACAGTATCACTCGTACTATCATACAAGATAGAAAGGGCAACATTTGGATTGCTGCATTTGATGGCATTTTTCGATACGATGGAAAGTCTTTTACCAATATCACAAGTAAAGTGAGTTCGGCCCGCTTTATTTCTGTTTTAGAAGATAGAAAAGGAAATTTTTGGTTTAGTTCTGTTGGTTCAGGAGTTTATCATTACGATGGGAAATCATTTCTAAATTTTACAACAATGGACGGGCTTGCCAGTGATCGGGTCACTTGTAGTTATGAAGATAAAACCGGTAATATTTGGTTCGGAACAGAAGGCGGAGCAAGCTGCTACGATGGGAAATCCTTTCGGAATTTATTGATGTATAATGATGTCAATTCTATTATTGAAGACAAAACAGGGAAATTCTGGTTTGGCACAAGGGGCAATGCCTGTTTTTATGATGGAAAAACATTTACCGATTTAACCCATAACGGTAAACCTTTTCCGAATGTTCGTACTATAATTGAAGATAAAAAAGGCAATATTTGGCTCGGTGGAGCTGATGGCCTTTGGCGCTATGACGGCACAACATTTACCAATTTCACGAAGAAGTTTGTTGGCTATATCATCGAAGATAAAAAAGGTAATATTTGGGCTAGTTCAGAAAGTGATAATGGCGAAGGTTGGGCACTTTCGCGTTATGATGAAAAGTCATTGTTCAATAAAAAAACCACGGTAACCGAAACAAATTTATCATCAAAAAATATTTTTTCGATTTTTGAAGATTATGATGGAAATATTTGGTTTGGTTCAAGTGGCGTGTATCGTTATGATGGATTTACTTTTGACGACTTTAAAGGCACCTCTAAATATCCCTTACATTTTTTTACACGCCCTTAACCCAAGTCCAGCACAAAGACATTTATTTATTAAATAACCTGGTATCATTCCAAACACCAGAACTATTTTTGAAGCAGTTGTTGTAGCTGCGCGGCAGCTTCCTTATCATCGGGCTCTTTTTCCAGGTACTTCTTATAATTGGCAATGGCCCCCTGATGGTCTCCTGCCTGGCGGCAGGCATCGGCCAAATTTAAACATAGGTAAAAACGGTCAGGAAAAGCAGCCAGGTTTAAGCGGCACAATGTTACAGCCTGTGCAGCTTTTCCTTCCCATAATAATTTGAAGGCGGTCTGCTCTATCAGTCCGCTTCGGATAACAATATGTTGAGGTTTTTCCTGAATAAATTTTTCACCCGCAGCTAAGTCGTTCTTCAAAGTATGGAAGATCAGTTTTTGTGTAAAGTCATAATTCATGGTTTGCGGCGTAGGACCTACTAGTTGTTTCCGAATAAAGGCATCAACGTCCCAGTAGTTATCAACATCACCATTGGTCAATATCACTATAGTGTATCCCAAGTCTGTTATCACCATCAATTCATTGGCAATACCAACATTGCCGCCGCTATGACCAATGATGCGATGCCCGTTCACCTGCTCTTCCACAAAGCCCAGCGCATAGCGTCCTCTTTCATAGTCAAATTTTCCGGTAGTCATTTCCTTCAGGTTGGTTGCATTTAACAGACGGTTGCCGGATAAAGCTGTTGAAAATTGAAGCAGGTCATCGGCCGTAGCGTAGCAGCCGCCAGCAGGCAATCCTTTGATCACCCCGGTATAATTGTTATTTAACCATTTACCGGGTTGCGTGGTTGAACGGGAATAACCTGTTGCAATATTGGAAGCTACCTCATCCATTGAAGGGAACCCGCTATGCATCATTCTCGCCGGGCGAAATACCTGGGCTGTCACATAGTCAAAATAATTGGTGCCAGTTACGGTCTCTATTACCATTCCCAACAGCATATAGCCGCTGTTGCTGTAGCTAAAGCTGGTACCTGGTTTGAAAAGCAAGGGCTGATTCGCAAACAATGGAACATAGTCTTGCAAGGTACGGTAATGCTGAAAAGGTACTTTATCCAGTGCTTCCCAAAAATTACCCAAACCCGATGTATGGGTCAGCAGTTGGCGGATCGTTACCGAATCTTGTACTGTTTTATTTGGAAAAGCTGGCAGGTATTGTCCAACCGTTGCATTCAGGGACACCTTGTTATCCTGAACCAGTTGCATAATGGCTACGGCTGTAAACATTTTACCTATGGAAGCCAGATTGAAACGGGTATCGTACCGGTTAGGCACCCGGTCAGCTAAATTCGCAAAACCATAAGCCCGTCGCAGCAGGGGCTTGCCATTCTTTGCGATCAGGACAACACCGCTGAAATGACCTGTTTTGGAAAGGCTATCGAGATGAACGGTTATTTTCTGAATAGCTGAGGTCTGCTCCTGGGCGTACAGTGCATCCGAAATTACGAGTGCACAAAATGTATAGAGAAAAATCAGGAATCTTTTCTTGTTGAACATGGTAAGTTGTCGGTTTAGTTGCGCCAGGCTTAAATATAAGTTTTAAAAATGGAGCACTTTCCGAAATTACCTATATGTTTTTTTAAGATAAATTGACTAACCTCAATTACCCTAATGCTTAATTGGACAACGAATAAAGATCATTCAATCTGCACCTGCTGGTCTTCATCAGGTATTTGAATATTCCTTATTCTTTCGAGCGTTAATGGTCCTATGAACTGGTAGTTGATCGGAAATGTGGGGTTGGAGATGTCACTGTACCAATACTCCAGGTTCATGGTTATATACGTTTTTTCGAGGTACGGTTGCACTTCATCCATTTTCTTACTGATAGTATATGTTCCTGCTTTCTGACTGAATTTGATAGTTGCATCCGGTGCAGAAAGGGTAACCGTACTGTCGGCGTTGAAGGTGGCCATTATTTTATACGTTGCCCGGTTGTATGCTTCCTCATCAATATTTCCGGCAAAGAAAAACACCGTACGCTCATCCACCACCCATGCATTTCGATAAGGTGTGCTCAACGCTGTTTGCTTATTCTGCGGCACATCCCTATCCCAGATAAGACCGGCATTGGAATACCTGTTTGAGTAATCGTTAAATGTTATCACCTGCATGAGTGTTTTACTAAACCATCTTCTATTGGTTACATTGTCATGTGAGCTTGATACAATTTTCAGCGGCAACATATATTTGTTGATCAGGTCCAGGCCCTCCAGTTTCAATTCCACCTCAAAGTAACCCTGTAATGATCCTTTGGGTATTATGGTGGTCATTGATTTAATGGAATAATTGGCCTGGGGAAGTGCCTGAAAATACAGATCCTTCCGCAACCTGAACCGCTCGAAGTTCAGGCTTTCGAGCGTATCCCGGTCTATATCGATGGTTACCTCAATATCATCGGGGTTGCCGGTTGAACCACTTAAAGACACCGGCACCTTAACCGTTACCACACCACCCTGTTCTTTGTATTTAGCAAACACTTTAACCACACCACTTTTTACAAAAGACACTTCTTTCACGTATAGTTCTTCTGTCCACTCCTTGTTGCAGGCTGTGCCCAACAACCAACTTACTAACAGATATAAACAAACTTTTTTCATATATAGGGGGTTTAATAAGGTGTAGTCCAACCGGGGTTTTGGGTTAACTTTTTATTTCTTCTTAATTCCTCATGCGCAATGGGCCACAAATACATTTTTTGTACGAATATGGTGGGGAACGAAGGGATCACAACGGGTGTATGAAATTGATC
>DASUVL010000293.1:0-2330 GCA_036379015.1 Niastella sp. | reverse complement strand
ATTCTACCGTTATATCTTCCGTATCGGTAGCGCTTAACATTTCGATCAAAAATTTGGCGTTAAAGGCAATCTGCAGATCTTCTCCATTGTATTGGCATTTCATGCGCTCATTACCTTCAAACGAAAAATCAATATCCTGTGCCGTTAATTGCAACTGGCTACCGCTGATGCTCAATACTACCTGGTTGGTGCTTTTATTACTGAAAATACCTACCCGGCGTAAGGCACCCTGAAAATCGGTGCGGTTAACAGTCAACTTATACGGGTTATCGGTAGGAATTACTACTTTATAATCAGGAAACCTGGCATCGATGAGGCGGCAACTTAAAGTTGTGGTCCCATGTTTTACAAACAGGTGATTTGAATTATAGCTAACGGTCAACTCATCATCGTTCACCGGCATGGCTGACTTTAACAGCGTGAGCGGTTTTTTAGGAACGATCAGTGTGTCGTTTTTAGGGCAGCTTACATCGGTACGTTTGTACCGGACCAACCTGTGTGCATCCGTAGCTACAAACTGCAATCCTTTTTTATCCATTTCAAAAAACACACCTGTCATAGCCGGGCGCAGGTCGTCGTTACTTACTGCGAACAACGTTTTATTAATAGCAGTTACCAGGGCTGATGATGCAACAGTGAATGAAGACGTTTCATCGGCCACCGGGTCCTTCGGAAAGTTATCGGGATTTTCACCCATAACTTTATACTTACCGTTGTCACTGGTTATTTCAACGGCATAGTTCTTATCGATATTAAAAGTAAGTGGTTGTTCAGGAATATTCTTTAAAGAGTCCATCAGTATTTTGGCGGGAATACAAACACGACCGGTGTCTTTCGCTTCTACCTCCAACTGTATTTTCATTACCGTTTCCAGATCGGTTGCCACTACCGATAGCAGATTTTTCTGCACGTCAAACAAAAAATCTTCCAGAATCGGCAATACAGTGTTGGCATTAATCACTCCGCTAATCTGTTGTAATTGTTTCAATAAAGCCGAAGATGAAACGATAAACTTCATATAACTGATTAAGATTTGAGCAAATATAGGGTTATGACTGAATAATTTACCCGCTTTTTTTGAAACACGAAATCCACAAATACCATAACTTGCCAGCCAACGGTGTTGAAAAACCGGCGCCTGAAATGTATATGGGGCGCTAATTTCAATATTACCACTTTCCAAAACCGTAGAATGTGTACAGATGGCCGGTACCGCCGTTTTTGCCAAAAAACGGCACAATTCAACCCGTTTACGGCCAATGTGGTTAAGCGGCTTTCCCATAAAATACTTACATAGCTGGTGCTATCGTTAATGCACTGCAACAACGATTGCTTTTTGGCTTTTTCAATGCCGGAGAAGCCGGGAAGTAGTCAGTCAACATGCGATCATTGGGGAAACGGGCGGGGTATTAAAGCCAAATTCATTGGTAATAAAGCAGATATCGTGCATAAGGGTGCCTGGGCATTTTTGCAAAGTCATTGGTTAAAAGGAGAATAAGCAGCAATTTTACGGGGTATAATGTTGTTTATAGTAACCTGATCTTGTATTTAAAAACAATAAAACCTTATATGTTTGACAAACTTTTCGGGCGTGGAAAGAAGAAACCGGAAAACCCGGATATCTCTTTTGGCCGCTATTCCGATAACAACAAAACGATTGAAAAAGTACGCCGTTGGACCGATGCCGACAATCTGTTCAAACAGCAGGCTTATTACGATAGTATCGACGCGTTTTTTGACTACCTGGCCGACGATAAACAGAGAAATGTGATTTTACAGCGAACCAATGAGACAGGAACATTTCAGATCTTCCAGGGCTCCAAGATCGTTCGCGGCGAATTTGACAAGGAAAGTTTAAAAGCAGAAATAACCCTGGCCAAAATGCCGCAAGCCAGTGTGCCTGTCATGCGCCGGTTGCTGGAAATGAATTTTACCCTCTATTACAGCCGGTACGCCCTGGATAATGACCGCTTGTGCATGCGTTTTGACAGCGATATTAAAACAGCCAATCCCAATAAACTATATTACGGGCTGAAAGAGCTGGCCATTAAAGCCGATAAACTCGATGATCTGCTGGTACAGGAATTTGCCGCCCTGCAAACGGTAGATACGGAACATATTATTGAAATTCCCCAGAAGGAAAAAGACGTGAAATATGATTTCATGATGCTTTGGATCAGGGAAACGCTCGATTACATAGCTTCTTTAGACGCGGATAAATTTTCGGGCGGCATTGCTTATCTGTTACTTGCCCTGGCCTTCAGAATAGATTATCTTATTTGCCCCGATGGCAAACTATTGAACGAGCTGGAAAAGGTAGTAGAGATCTA
>DASUVL010000292.1:0-13721 GCA_036379015.1 Niastella sp. | reverse complement strand
GCCTTGCCGTGTGTCTTCAACGGTATGGCAGCGCAGGACGACTGCTTACGACCGCGCGGTGTTCCCGCACGAACAACCAAAAGATACTGTTAGCGATGAAAATAACTGCTGTTATTTTGCTGGTAACCTGCCTGCACGCTTCTGCCGGAAGCTTCTCGCAGAACGTGACGCTGAAAGTAGAAAAGATGCCGCTGAAAGAAGTGCTGGCTATTGTAAAACAACAAACCGGGTATTCTTTCTTCTTTAAAAAAGGTACGCTCGATCAGGCCAATCCGGTAACCCTGCAGGTACAGGACATGCCCATTACGTCATTTCTCGATTTGGCATTGAAAGGTCAGCCGCTGAAATACGAGATATCTGTTAAGACCATTACACTGCTATTATATAATCCGCAGGCCATCATCAGTTACAACCGGTCGCAGCATCGATGGGGCGTGTTCCAGGAGATCAAGGGTACTGTTACGGGAGAAGGCAATGCACCATTAGCGGGTGCTTCTGTAAAGATCAAAGGGATGGAAGCAGGCGCCTATACCGATGCCAGCGGCCACTTTAACATCAATGCCGAACCTGGCCAGGTGCTGGTAATTTCCTACATCGGTTACCAGGATAAACAAATAAAGATCTCGAAAGAAACAACCCTTAATATTCATCTTGAGCTCACCACCATCTCTATGGATGCAGTGGTCGTGAACAAAGGCTATTATACCGAAAACCAACGATTGTCGGCCGGTAATGTTTCTACGGTACGGGCTTCGGATATCGAAAGACAACCTGTTGGCAATCCCCTGGCTGCATTGCAGGGAAGAGTGCCGGGCATGGTGATCACCCAAAGTACGGGTATGCCGGGCAGTGCTTTTACTGTACAGATCCGGGGTAGAAACAGTATAAAATCAGGCAACGATCCTTTATATATAATCGACGACATTCCTTACCCCTCCACCATGCTGAATAGTATGCCTGGCGCCCGTAATGATGTCACCAATGGAGGAAGCCCGTTGAGCTTTGTGAATCCACAGGATATAGAATCCATCAACGTACTGAAAGATGCCGATGCAACAGCTATTTATGGTTCACGTGGCGCCAATGGCGTGGTGCTGATCACTACCAAAAAGGGAAAACCCGGCAAAGCACAGATCAATGCCAATATAGCACATGGTGCAGGAACAATAGGTCATTTTATGGATCTGATGAACACCCGCCAGTACCTGGATATGCGCTACGAGGCGTTCAAAAACGACGGTGTTGACTGGCGAAGCCCCAGCGTTTTGACTGCTGTGGACCTGAAATTATATGACACAACCCGTTATACCGACTGGCAAAAAGAGCTGCTGGGCGGACATGCAGAATATACCGATGCGCAATTAAGCGTTTCGGGCGGAAGCGCCAATGCCAACTACCTTATTGGCGGCAGTTATCACCGCGAGTCCACCGTGTTTCTCGCCAATGCGGCCGATCAACGCGGCGGCCTGCATTTCAACACGAACGGTATTTCCAATAATCAGAGATTGCGGGTATTCCTTACCGGGGGCTATACTGTTGATAATAATGTGCTGCCGAGGAACGACCTCACCGATTATGCCCTGAACCTGCCGCCGATTGGTCCGCCTATTTATAATCCCGATGGAACGCTGAACTGGGCCAGTAACAACTGGCAAAACCCGCTGGCCAGGTTCAGAGCAAAATTCAAAAGGAAGGTCAATAATTTCATCGGCAACCTGGGAGTAAGCTACCAGCTGTTCAAAGGGCTCGAAGTAAAAACCAATTTCGGTTATACCCAAATGCTCGTTAACGAAACCTCTACCACGCCTATTTCTTCTTACAGCCCCACACTGGGTGTAACATCGGGTTCGGCCGACTTCAGCACCTTTATCAATACCACCTGGTTGCTAGAACCACAGATTAACTATAGCCGCGACCTTTGGAAAGGAAAACTGAATATGCTGGTGGGCACCACTATTCAGCAAAATACCACCAGCGGTTTAATGGTGAGTGCCACTGGGTATGTGAGCGATGCCTTGTTGAACACCATCGGTTCTGCCGGTACGGTTACGCCCATGGGCAATCAGAGCAGGAGCTATAAATACAACTCCTTATTCGGCCGGTTGAATTATACCATTGCAGAAAAATATATTCTTAACCTTACCATGCGCCGCGATGGGTCGGATCGATTTGGCCCCGACAACCGCTTTGGCAATTTTGGCGCTATTGGCGGCGCATGGATATTCTCCCGCGAAAAACTGATCGCCAATAACCTTCCCTTCCTCAGCTTTGGTAAGTTACGCGCCAGCTATGGTACTACCGGTAATGATAAAATAGAAGACTTCCAGTTCATGCGTACTTATTCCGCCACCACCAATACCCTGGTATTCCAGAACGTAAGAGGGCTGGCGCCGAATAACCTGTACAATCCCAATTACCATTGGGAGGAGAACCGGAAGCTGGAAGGCGGCGTGGAGCTAGGTTTCCTCGACGACCGGATAATGGCCACCGTTAGTTATTACCGCAACCGCTCGAACAACCAGTTGGTTGGGTACAGGGTGCCTGCCCATACCGGCTTCTCTACCGTAACTGCCAACTGGCCGGCGTTGATCGAGAACAAAGGCTGGGAGATCACGCTGAATACGAACGACATCAACCTGGGGCCGGTAAAATGGACCAGTTACTTTAACATCAGCTGGTCGCGTAATAAACTGGTTGAATTCCCCGGAATCGAAAAAACATCCTATGCCCAAACGCTGGTGGTTGGTCAGCCGCTGGATATTATGAAAGTATATGATTACGCGGGAATAGACCCTGCTACCGGTTTGTATCAGTTCATGACCAAAGCAGGAAAGAAAGTGGACGGTCTGGGTAGCAATTATCTTACCTATGGAACCGACAATACCGCAATAATAAATAAAACGCCCAAATATTACGGCGGCTTCCAGAATAATTTCAGCTATAAAGGCTTCGAGCTTGATTTCCTGTTCCAGTTTGCCAAACAGATAGGCCAGGGATATTATTCCCAGGTAAATCCCGGTTCGGGCAATGCCACGCAGGGCAATATACCGGTAAAATATTTAGACAGGTGGCAAAACAAAGGCGACAGTACTACGTATGCACGCTTTAATGGTACAAGGGCCACGGCTACCAATTACGCCAACTTCAATGCCAGCAGCGGCAACTATATAGATGCCTCCTTCATACGGCTTAAAAATATTCAGCTGGCGTATGACTTTACCAGGCTCATAGGCAAAAAGCTGCATGTACAAACGTTGCGGGGCTATATACAGGCACAAAACCTGTTCACCATTACCAACTATTTCGGGCTTGACCCCGAAAACCAGAACCCGATAAGCCTGCCGCCATTGCGGGTAATTACAGCTGGTATTAAAGTAACCATTTAAGCAAACAAGCATGAAAAGACTATATAACATAATCACCATAAGCTGGCTGCTGGCAGTATTGATCAGCGCCCAAACCGGTTGTAAAAAACTGGTAGATCCTAACGCACCCACAGAAAAGATCGGTATTGAGGATGTATATACCAATGACAAAACAGCGGCCTCGGTACTCACCCGGTTGCTGGGGGAAATGTCGAGAGTATCGGAAGGCCTCAATGGCTACCCGATGCTTTTGGCGATTTCGGCCGATGATTTGAAAGTAGCCGCCTGGATAGACGCTGGCACCGAGCGCATCTATTTCAATTCATTAAGAAGCGACCCTACTGAATGGTGGTCGAAATTGTATAATTACATTTATACCGCCAATGACGCCATGGAGCAGCTTCCGCCCAGCACCGGCGTTAGCGAACAAGTAAAGAACCTGCTGCTGGGTGAGGCAAGGTTTGTGCGGGCCTACAGCTACTTCTACCTGGTAAATACCTATGGCGGCGTACCGCTGGTGCTTACCACCGATTACCGGCAAACGAGTGAACTGGGCCGTACCGACACGGCGGCGATCTATAACCAGATCATAACAGACCTTACCGTAGCAAAAGAATTGTTGAGCAAGGATTACCTGGGTTCCAATATGCTACCCACTACATCGGGTGACCGGCTACGTCCGGTAAAGGCTACTGCTGCTGGCTTACTGGCGCGTGTTTATTTATACACAAAAGAGTATGCGAAAGCAGAAGCCGAAGCTTCAGAAGTAATTGCCAATACCGCCACCTATGGCCTGGTTGATCCTAACCTGGTCTTCAGGAAGAACAGCAAGGAAACCATTTGGCAATTGCCCGTGGTGCAACCCGGCTCGCAAACGCTCGATGGCATGACATATATCCTGCGCAAGCTTTCACCATCTGATCCCCAGGGTCCCACCTACAGCCAGCCATACCTGGCCAGCGATTTTCTGCTCAATACTTTTGAAACTGGCGACCTGCGTAAAACAAAATGGATCGGCGATAGTGCAGGGTACAAATTCATTAATAAATACAAGGAATGGGATGCTTCAAAGCCAATTATAGAGGCTACTATGATGATGCGCCTCGGGGAGCAATACCTCATTAGAGCGGAAGCAAGGGTAAACCAGGAAAAGATAGCAGATGGCATTGCAGATCTGAACGTGCTGCGTCAGCGCGCCCGCGGCACCAATCCCGGCGACCTCCCCGCTTTATCAACCGGGTTGTCGAAAGCCAATGCGCTGCTGGCAGTTGAGCATGAGCGCCAGGTAGAGCTGTTCACCGAATGGGGCCATCGCTGGTTCGATCTCAAGCGTACTGGCCGCATGGATGCAGTGATGAGCATGGCAACTGCAGTGAAAAGCAGTAACCTCAATAAATGGGAATCCTTCCGCTCTTTGTGGCCCATTCCGGCTGGTGAAATTCTGAATTCACCTGGCCTTACGGGGCATCAGAACCAGGGCTATTAATACATTGTTGAATTTCGGGATTGGGAGATTTTGAGATTTCTTTTAATGCTGCTTTCAATTAAATCTCCAAATCTCTACATCCCGAAATCTCAAAATCATAAATTCTACGACTCCGTCCTAAATATCAACAAACAAGTAATGACGAATCCTATTGTGCGCGTTGAACAACTTTCGCACCGTTACAGTGCTGCCTGGGCCATCAGGGAAATTAGTTTCGATATCAATAAAACCGGTGTGCTGGGATTATTGGGATCGAATGGCGCCGGCAAATCCACTACTATGAATATAATGTGTGGAGTATTGAATCAAACAGAAGGAAACGTTTACATCGATGGCATCGATATGCGTAAGCAGCCTGAAGAAGCCAAAAGAAAGATCGGATTCCTGCCACAAGCGGCCCCGTTACACCTTGACCTCACAGTAGATGAATACCTCCGGCATTGTGCTTTCATGCGGCTGTTAGATACGAAAGCTATTCCGGCCGCTATGAATGAAGCCAAAGAACGTTGCGGCATAGCCCATTTCAGTAAAAGGCTCATCAAGAATCTTTCCGGTGGCTACCGGCAGCGGGTAGGCATTGCACAAGCCATTATACACAAACCAAAACTGGTAGTGCTGGATGAACCTACCAACGGTCTTGACCCAAATCAGATCATTGAAGTACGATCGCTCATTAGGGAGATCGCTGAAGAAAGGGCTGTTATTTTTTCTTCGCATATCCTTTCTGAGGTGCAGGCCACCTGTAAAGAAATAAAGATGATCGAGAATGGCAGAATGGTATTTGCTGATACGGTGGAAGCTTTTAATAATTATATAAAACCCAATAGCCTGGTACTCGCCCTTGATAATCCGCCCGCCCTGCAGGAGCTGGAAGCCATTGACGGTATTACAAAAGCCGGCCATCTGCATAGCAGTTACTACCGGCTTCATTTTTCTGGAACTGCCAGCATCACCAAAAAGATTGTTGAATTGAGTGTGGTGAAAGGGTGGCAGCTGACAGAGATCAGCCTGGAAAAAAGTTCACTAGATGAAGTATTTGCTCAATTATCAGGAAAAAGCACCAAACAAAAATGAAACGTCCATGCCAACATTTTCATTATGACAAATAAGGCAATGAAAATTTTGGCATGGTAAGTTCCATCTGGCCAAAATACAAATTATAATTTCAGATGAAAACTATCATCAGACTTGCGCGACTGGAATTAAGTATCCTGTTCTATTCACCGATAGCCTGGCTGGTACTCGTTGTATTCAGTTTTCAGTCGGGACTGGCGTTTACAGACAAATTAAAGTTATATGTAGGCTGGCAGGAAGCCGGAAGCCGGCTTTCCTTTATTACTAACGGCGTTTTCGCCGGTCCTACCGGTGTGTTTGCCGAGATACAGAAAAATGTATTCCTGTATATTCCACTGCTCACCATGGGATTGATGAGCCGGGAAACCAGCAGCGGCTCCATCAAATTATTGCTATCCTCTCCGGTTAAACTCAGAGCGATCGTAATGGGCAAATACCTGGCTATGATGGTGTATTGTTTGTTGCTTATTGGTATACTCGCACTATTTGCCGGAGGGGCAGCCTGGTCTATCAGCGCGTTCGACGGTAGGCATATACTGTCTGCGCTTATAGGCATATACCTGTTGATCTGCGCCTATGCAGCCATCGGTTTATTCATGTCAAGTCTTACGTCTTACCAGGTAGTGGCGGCAGTAAGTACCCTGGTAGTGTTGGCCGCATTGAACTATATAGGCCTGTTATGGCAAAGTATAGATTTTATTCGCGACATCACGTATTTTCTGTCTATCTCTGGTAGAGCCGATCAGATGCGTGACGGTTTGATCACCAGTAAGGACGTTGCTTATTTTATACTTGTTATTGTGCTTTTCCTTGGCCTTACTGTACTATTGCTGCAAGGCGCCCGCACTGCCCGTCCCCTGTTGGTAAAAGCAGGACGCTATATCTTTTTTGTAGTAAGCATTTTGTTGGCGGGCTATTTCTCCTCGCGGCCAAAGGCAGCCCTGTACCTTGATATGACGGCTACCCAGGCAAATACGCTTACACCCGCTACACAACAGATCATCGGGGCATTAAAGCAACCACTTAAAGTAACCACTTATGTAAACCTACTCGATGATTTCTGGTACATGGGCATTCCTGCAGCCAGGAATAAAGACATTACCTTTTGGGCGCCCTACCAGCGCTTTATGCCCGATATGCAATTGGGCTATGTGTATTATTATGATTCAACAAAAACAGACTGGTTATACAAATACAACCCCGGGCTTAACAATCTTGCGTTGGCGAAAAAAATGGCTAAAGCAAGAGAGCTTGATCTTAACATGTTTATGCCGCCTGCCGCGATCAGGAAGATCATTGATCTGCGACCGGAAGAAAACCGGTTCGTTCGTTGCCTTGAATACAATGGCAAACGGTCTTTCCTGCGTGAGTATGCAGGTGAAATGAACCCCAATCCCGGCGAAGCCGAGTTCGCGGCGGCGATCAAACGGTTAATGGTTACTCCGCCGAAAATTGCTTTTCTAACAGGGAACAATGAACGTTCCATTGACCGGGCTGGTGATAAAGATTATCAGAGCAGTACGGTGCAGCTTAGTTACAGGAAGGCCCTCCTCAACCAGGGATTCGATATTCTGCAACTGACGTTGGAGTCAGAAGAAGTTCCTGCAGAAATAGCTGCCCTGGTGATCGCTGACCCTAAAAAGGCCATCAGTTCTGAAAAACTGGACCGTTTACGCCGCTATATAGATCGGGGAGGCAATCTACTGATTGCCGGCGAACCGGGCCGTCAGTCATTGCTGAATTCCTTATTGAGTAAACTGGGTGTTCAATTGATGGATGGGATCTTACTACAACAGAGCAGGGATTTTTCTCCTGATCTGGTGACGGGTTACTTTACACCAGCTGCAGCGGCAACGGGAAAGAGTTATCAATTGTTGTGGAAGGATAGCTCGCGTGTGTCGGTACCAGGCGCAGTTGGTATTCAATACAATAATACCGGGCCTTATAAACCCATGCCTGTTTTAGTTACTGATGAGAAGAAAAGCTGGAATAAACTGGGTGTCGTTAACCAGGATACGGGATATGTGCAATTCGATCCATTGGCGGGAGATAAAAAATTGTCGGTCCCTGTTGCAGTGGCATTAACCAGAAAAATGAAGGATAGGGAGCAACGGATACTGGTAACAGGGGATGCAGATTGGATGAGTGCCGCAGAATTGGGAAGGTACAATATCCGTGTAGCCAATTTCCTTTTTATGATGGAGGTTTTTAAATGGTTGACATATGATCAATTCCCAGTGGATGTGTCGCGCCCATCATCGGCCGATAACAAAATGGCCATTGGCAAAGAAGGCATAATTACCCTGAAAATTATTTTCCTGGGAATATTACCTGCATTGCTTTTATTGAGTGGTCTTACAATCCTCATTTTAAGGAAAAGAAGATAAGCAGTATTCATCATCCTTGAAAAACCAACCGTATCTGCCATGAAAAAGAGCCCGGCGATCACATCAACGGGCTCTTATATTTTATGTTTATTCTTTTGCTTTCGTGCAGGATATGTTCAGGTTGATCAATGCGCTTCCAGCCAATTGACGCCCGACCCTACTTCCGCTTCAACAGGCACGTCATTGGGTAATGGCAACGCACTGCGCATGCAGTCGAGGATAATTGGCTTGATGGTTTCTACTTCTTCCTGTACTGCATCAAACACCAATTCATCATGTACCTGCAGGATCATTTTTGATTGAAATTTATGTTTTCGGAATTCATGATAGATTTTTACCATCGCCAGCTTGATCATGTCTGCCGCCGTGCCCTGAATGGGTGAATTGATGGCGTTTCGTTCAGCAAATCCACGCACGGTAAAATTCGCAGAGTTGATATCGCGTAGCCAGCGTTTACGGCCCACGATCGTTTGCACAAAACCGTTTTCCCGGGCAAAGTTGATGGTATCGTCCATGTATTTCTGAATGCCGGCAAACTGCTTTTTATAATTGTCGATAATTTCTTTGGCTTCGGTTCGGCTGATGCCCAGGTTGTCTGCCAGGCCAAATGCACTCTGGCCATAGATGATACCGAAATTAACACTCTTGGCTTTATACCGTTGTTCTTTGGTCACTGCGCTTTCTTCTATGCCGTATACTTTTGCTGCGGTAGCGGTATGAATGTCCACACCTTTTTTGAATGCCTCGCACATGGCGGGGTCGCCACTCATGCCGGCAACGATGCGTAATTCAATTTGTGAGTAGTCGGCCGAGATCAATACGCGATTGCTTTCACGTGGAATAAATGCTTTACGAATTTCCCGGCCTCTTTCAGTACGAATGGGAATGTTTTGCAGGTTGGGGTTATTGCTTGCCAGCCGGCCTGTTACGGCTACTGACTGCGCGTACGAAGTATGCACGCGGCCGGTTTTACGATTGATCAGTTCGGGCAGCGAGTCTACGTACGTTGATTTGAGTTTGGTTAGCTCCCTGAACACCAGAATATCTTCTACAATCTTGCTCTGGTGTGCAAGCTTAAGCAATACATCCTCCCCGGTTGCATACTGACCGGTTTTTGTTTTTTTAGCTTTAGGATCCAATTTCAACTTATCGAAAAGCACCTCGCCTAATTGCTTGGGAGACGCGAGGTTGAATTTGACACCGGCCTGTTTGTAAACACTGTCTTCTGCAATGGCCGCTTCACGTTCCAGTTCTTTTGAATATTCGCGCAGAAAATCAACATCCACCTTTACGCCTTCATATTCCATTTCCATAAGCACTTTGGCCAATGGGTTTTCTACTTCCTGGAAAACTCTTTCTACTTCACGGCTTTTTATAAGGGGTGTTATTACCTGCTTTAATTGCAAGGTAATATCTGCGTCTTCTGCTGCATAATCACTGATTTTTTCAATGGCTACATCGCGCATGTTCATCTGGTTCTTGCCTTTTTTACCGATGAGCTCTTCAATGTGTACAGGTTCATAGCCTAAAAAGCGGGCACTGAGTTCATCCATACTGCGCTTTCCTTCGGGCTCAATTACATAATGGGCCAGCATGGTATCAAAAGTTTCTCCTTTTAATTCATAACCATACCATTTCAATACCAGCATGTCGTATTTCAGGTTCTGACCAATCCACAGAATATCTTTTTTATTGAACACGGGTTCAAATTGTTTAAGGATCTTACCCGTTGCTTCCTGATCGGCCGGGCATGGAATGTAATACGCTTCGCCGGGTTTGAACGAAAAGCTCATTCCTACCAGCTCCACATCGTTGGCGTCCATGCCGGTGGTTTCAGTATCAAAGCAGATCTCTTTTTCTTCCAGTAATTCTTTTACGAGGCTTTTAATGGCTCCTTCTTCCTGTATGGTGCGGTATTGATGCGGCGTGTTATGAATATTTTTACCGGCATGCACTATATCACCATCTACTGCACGATCCTCATCTCCTGCTTCGGCCGACTTCTGACTGCCGACTTCTGACTTTGCTTTTCCTCCCTCCACAACGTTACCAAACAAATCGGTTTGTACGCCTTGTGGTACCGCTCCGGGCACTATTGTTAACTCTTCACCCAATATACGTTTGGCAACTGTTTTAAATTCCAGTTCTGTAAACACTTCTTTCAGCAATTCTTTGTTCCATTCTTTCAACCGGAAATCTTCTTCATGAAACTCTATAGGCACGTTGGTGATAATGGTTGCCAGTTTTTTGGAAAGGATCGCCGAGTTTTTTCCATTGCGGACCTTTTCTCCCAGGGCGCCTTTAATGGTATCGGCTTTTTCCAGCACATTTTCCAGGGTGCCATATTCGGCCAGTAATTTCGCGGCTGTCTTTTCTCCCACGCCGGGTATTCCCGGAATATTATCAACGGCATCACCCATTAAACCGAGGATGTCAATTACCTGGTGTACTTCCTTGATATTCCATTTTTCACATACTTCTTTGGCGCCCAGAATTTCGGCATCGCCACCCTGATAACCGGGTTTGTAAATTTTAATATTACCATCTACCAGCTGACCATAATCTTTATCAGGGGTAACCATAAATACCTGGTAACCGGCTGCGGCTCCTTTTTTACTCAAGGTACCAATCACATCATCGGCTTCGAAACCATCTACTTCCAGCACCGGAATATTAAAACCCTGTATTATTCTTTTTATATCGGGGATTGCTGCCATCAGGTCTTCGGGGGCTTCCTGGCGGTTGGCTTTGTAATCGGTGAAATCGGTATGCCGTTCGGTGGGGGCTTGCGTATCAAAACAAACAGCCATATGCGTTGGGCGTTGGTTATTGATGAGGTCGAGCAGGGTATTGATAAAACCAAATTGTGCGTTCGTGTTTTTGCCTTTTGATGTTATGCGCGGATTGCGGATAAGTGCATAGTAGGCACGAAAGATCAGTGCCAGGGCATCGAGCAAAAATACTTTCTTCTCAGTTGATTGATTCTCCATATGGTATCCTCCTATTAAAATTCTGAATGCCCCGAAGTTAGGAACTATGGAGATTAAAAAAATGGTTAATTAGCCCATCGGCCCGATAGTTATACCGGTAATATTTCCGATGGCTAATTAACCTAATGTGGAGTCTTCCTAACCTGAATGATACAGGCGTATGAAGAATTATTTCATGTATCCGGAATTGCTTTCGTTGATTTAATGAGAAGTTCTGGCAGCTGCTGTTATTTGGGTGTTCACTGCATTAGCAGTTTGACCAGTTGGCTGCAAGGGTTCTTCTTTTGTAAAAGCAATCAGGTAAATAGCAAATGCCAATAACGCAAATGCAAACAGAGTGAATAGTCGACGGCGCATACGACGGGCTCTCATGGCTGAAAAAAGATATTGGGTTTAGGGGTTGATTTCGAACGCCTTAAGAACGGTATCTTTTTTTGAATATTTTATATGGAAGGATAAATATTTATAATTCATTAATTAGATATAGTTACAGGTTACATGTTCCAGGTTGCAGGGAGCCCTGTAACTTGTAACCTGAAACCTGCAACCTTGCTTCTACCCCTTCATTTCCTGCAATTGCTTTTGCAATGAAAACATTTCATCACGTAACCGTGCGGCCTCCATAAAGTCCAGGTCGCGGGCGGCCTTTTCCATTTCTTTTTTGGTTTTAGTAATTGCCTTTTCCATTTGCGGAATGGTTTGATAAACGGTTTGCTCTTCAGCTGCCGTGGTTACCAGATCTTCATTGGGCGCTATTGCATATGGGTTGGCAGGATCGTATCCTTTAATATCCAATACAGAGGTTTGAGCAAACACCTGGTCGCGTGATTTCTTCACCGTTTTTGGTGTAATGCCATGCAGGGTGTTATGTGCAATCTGTTTTTCGCGGCGTCGGTCGGTTTCATCAATGGTTCGCTGCATGCTATCGGTCATCTTATCGGCATAAAAGATAACGAAGCCATCAACATTACGGGCGGCCCGGCCAGCTGTTTGGGTCAACGATTTTTCATTACGCAGAAAACCTTCTTTATCTGCATCGAGGATGGCTACCAGCGATACTTCCGGTAAATCGAGTCCTTCCCGCAACAGGTTCACCCCAACCAGCACATCAATTTCGCCGAGCCGAAGCTGGCGTAAAATTTCCACCCGCTCCAGGGTATCCACCTCGCTGTGAATGTATTTTGATTTGATATTGATGCGATGCAGGTACTTGTCCATTTCTTCGGCCATCCGCTTGGTAAGTGTAGTTACCAATACCCGGTCCCCCTTTTTTACGGTTTTGTCAATTTCATCCAGCAGGTCATCGATCTGGTTCACGCTTGGGCGAATTTCAATAGGCGGATCTAATAAACCGGTTGGCCGAACCACCTGTTCAACTACTATACCACCGGTTTTTTCCAACTCGTAATCGCCAGGGGTGGCCGATACAAATATTGTTTGATCGATCAGGGTCTCAAACTCGTGGAAATTCAATGGCCGGTTATCAAGCGCTGAGGGCAACCGGAAACCATAATCAACCAAAACCAGTTTACGACTTCTGTCGCCGCCATACATTCCACTTACCTGCGGTATGGTCTGATGGCTTTCATCTATTACACATAAAAAATCCTTCGGGAAATAATCCAGTAAGCAGAACGGCCGGGTTCCGGGGTGGCGGCGGTCGAAGAAACGGGAATAGTTCTCTACCCCATTACAATAACCCAGTTCGCGGATCATTTCAACATCGTAATTCACCCGCTCGTTGAGGCGCTGGGCCTCTATAAATTTTCCAACACTTTTAAAGTAGGCTACCTGGGCGGCGGCTTCATCCTGTATTTCGGCGAGTATCTGTTGGATCATGTCTTTCGGCGCCAGGTACAGGTTGGCCGGAAAGATGGCAGCATTTTCTACCATGGCGATCCGTTTATTGGTTTTTATATCCAGGCTTTCGATGGATTCAATTTCATCGCCAAAGAAGGTAATGCGGTAACCGAAGTCAACGTACGGAAGGTTGATGTCAACCGTATCGCCCTGCACTCTGAAGTTGCCCCGGTTAAAATCGCCCTGGCTACGCATGTATAACGAGTTAACGAGGGCATGCAAAAAGCCCTGCCGGGAAATCACCTGTCCCTGTTGAATGCGGATGATCCCGTTCTCAAATTCGGCCGGGTTACCGATACCATATATACAGCTAACAGAAGCCACCACAATAATGTCACGGCGGCCACTGAGTAATTCGGTGGTAGCCTGCAGGCGCAGTTTATCCAGTTCTTCATTGATACTCAGGTCCTTTTCTATGTAAGTATCGCTGACCGGCATATAGGCCTCAGGCTGGTAATAATCATAATAACTCACAAAATACCCTACGGCGTTCTCGGGGAAGAACTGTTTAAACTCCCCATACAACTGGGCCACCAGGGTCTTATTGTGGGTAAGTACC
>DASUVL010000291.1:0-4583 GCA_036379015.1 Niastella sp. | reverse complement strand
ATGGGGAAAACGTTGAGGAGGAAGGAGCAGTGAACGGCACAGCATCAATATCCGATGGATCTTATCTTTGGGTGTTAGTTCACAGAACTTTGCCTTATAAAAAGCAGGGGGTTTGGTGGCCGCAGGGGGATGGAGAAGTTTCTAAAGAGAAAAAATGGAGTGGTTGGCTAACTTATGGTAACAAAAACGATGTTGGACATGAATTTGAAATCGCGGTGGTTATTGTTGACCAAACAGAACATCTAAAGTTGCAAGCATGGGTTAAGGCAGGTGATTCCAATAATCCTATAACTATGCCAACGAGTACGTGCCCGCCTGTGATTAGGGTTGTTAAAAAAAGTCGTTGAACGACCTTATACCGGATAATATTTCGGATTAAAAAGGCCATCCCGCTATCGACAGAATGACCTTTTGGCTCATATGATAAGAACGTTGCGGTTTACTTCCTATGCCCGCCCACCGTCTTAATGGTTATATTATACGTGCCCACCGCATTGGGTAACTTGAATGCAAACGCCAGCCGGTACTCCTGTCCGGGTTCGGCTACGTATGCCGCGGGTATGCGATAATAACACAAGTAATCGGCCTGTATCCCGCTTCCTATCTGGGCCGGATTGAACACCGGAAATACCGGCACCTTGTCCGGATATTGAAATACAAATGCCGTATCGGTCAGCTGCACATCATAATACGGATCCCAGTTTTGAAAACTCGCCAGCCCCGGCCGCGGCAATACTTCGCCTTTAGCCGGATTGAACACCTTTCCATTTTCATCTACCCATTTTATAGTGATCACGGCCGGTCCACTCGCATTGCGTGTAGCCGTTAACACCGGCGTGGCATTTACCCGCACCTGCGTAATGGTATCGATCAAATAACTATAGGATGCGCTCGCCTGCACAAAATATTCCGGTGGCAAGATAGTAATGTCGCAGGCATCGGTAAGGGTCTTCGTACCGCGTACATTGGTCACGTCCACATCCATCGTATACAATCCCAGTGGAATAACCGTAGTAGTACCGGTGAACTGCAAACGACCGCCAATGGGGTTGATACTGAACGGCGCCACCAGGCTGTCCTTTAACTTGCTGCGCAAGACCTCCGGTGTACTGTCGATATACGTTACATTGCCGGAGAACACGGGCATGGGCTGTGGTTTTAAAAAGACGCTATCGACGCTTTTGCCGCTCTTCTTTTCCCGGATGCCTGTCAGCGTCACCTGCATGGGCATCGAACTTCCATCGGCCACCAGGCTCCCCGACACAGTCGTTACTCCCTGCGCCACAAAGAACGGGTTCTCCAGGTAATACAAATTGTCGCTCAAAAAACCTACGTCCTGCTTTTTACAGGCGTAACATACGCATATCAGCGTTAGGATGGTAAGGAAATATGGTAAAATAGACCTGGCAGGTGCGCTTCGGCCATTTAAAAATGCATGATAAAATGGCGCACCTGCCAGGTCTTGCATTTCTTTTCGTGCACCTGACAGGTCGTTCATTCTTAGTAGCCATCGTAATATTTTATTGTTGAACATGGTCATTTCATTTTGGGGTTTACAGTTTATTCAATATCGCCGTATTCGCCAGCACATGCAGCGTAGTACCACCACTACTGGTTTGTATCCCCGTGGTTTGACAGGGAATGCGTACATCAGCTACATCGCCCGGTGGCATATTGGGTGATCCGTCCAACACACCATTTATTTTTACATACTGCAGCGTGTAATAACTAAACACGGGTGCAGAACTCGCCAGGTCAACACTATAGGTATTCTGTATTTTATTGACCGCTGATAAGGCATCGGCATCGCCCGCCCAATTCACCTTTTGCACCGCCGCTGTAGTAGCATTCGCCAGCGTAATGCTGTTGTCGCTAAACAGGTATTGTGTTATCAGCTTCGAACTAACCTGGCTGTACAGGTCTTTCAGACTCGTCACCTGCAGGCTATTCATCAGCGTGGTTACCGAATAATCGGTAAACGCAAAAAACGTCCCGGCCTTGTTCACCGTATCCTTCAGGTTGAAATGATCAATGATCAGGATCACCGTATCAAAATAATGATAGGTATGGTTGGCCAGGTAATCGTAGGTGCTCAGGGGCGATTGCGCCTGTGCGAGCCCGCCATCGGTGAGGTAGTCGTCTTTTTTGCAGCTGACCAAGCATGCAATAAGCACAGTGGTCAATATTATATTAATTGGTTTCATATACAGTCAATGTGATAATTTGATAATTAAACGTGCATTTACTTTTTCATTTTTCATTCTTCATTTCTAATTTTTAATTTCTCTGTCTTTCACTTCAACATTCAACATTGGTTATTTAATATTCAATATTTACCTGACTTTTCCGATCCAATACGCCGTTTGTTTCAAATTGGCATTGGTGAGAAACAACGTCGGATCTACCGGCCAGTAATACCTGCCTGCTATAAAATCGGCATGCGTCATAGTGGGAAACTCCTTCTCATCCGTCAACCGCTCCAGTCTGATCAAATCGAACGTGCGATGCCCTTCGAGGAACAATTCCCGGCCCCGCTCATCCGCAATGGTTTTAAGCAACACTTTCCCACTCACCCCGGCAATAGGCGTTGTGCCCCGCGCGGCACGTAGCTCATTTACAATCGCCAGTGCGCCGGCTTCATCGGGCGCCGGTTTCGCCGCCAGCGCTTCGGCTTTCAGCAATAGGATATCCGCCAGCCGGAATACCAATATATTGTTTAGCGCTATCTGGTAGGCCGGTGTATTATTCACATTCTGGATGTTCGCCCATTTGATGCTCTCATACGCACTATCACTGCCGCTTTTGATCAACACCATCGCCTTGCTGAACCGTACATCATTGGCATCGGGGAACAAACGGTTCACCTGCCCGAAGTCCAGTCGCCAGTGGGGTTGTACAGTTCCGTTGCTGAGGTACGGAGGCGATAGCGTTACGCCGGTGATCGTCCACACGTCCTTGGCATTTACGCTTTCTACCAATGCATTTTGCGCGATCTCGAAAATGCTTTCACTGCTCTGTCCTTTGAACAGGGCCATATAATTACCGGCCGGCACCAGTTCGTATAGCAGGGAACCAATCACGGGGGAACAGGCCCTCTCACAGTTTACATAATCCCCTTTCCATGCGTAGATATGCGCCAATAACGCATAAGCCGCCCCTTTGTCGGCCCGTACTGCCGCGTTGCTGCTTCCATTGTCTTTCCAGTCTAAATATTCAATAGCCTTGTTGGCGTCGGTGATCGCCTGTTGTAATACGGCTTGCTGGGGAGAACGCGGTACTTGCGGTTCTGTGGAGGCATCGGTGTTGTAGGTGGTTATCAGCGGCACATCGCCCCACACGCGCGCGATATAGAAATAATTAAAGGCGCGGGTAAAATACGCTTCGCCCAGGTATTTGTTTTTGGTGGCTTGTTTGGCATTCCCGGTCTCGCCGGCAAACACGGTCACCGGCATATTGTCGATGAAGTACAAACAACGATTGCTTTGCGCAATGGCTGCATAGAAGTTGGTATACAACCGCAGCTTTAACCGCGGGTCGTACGTATTGGCCGCCGGAATGCTCACGCCCCAGTTGCCGTTAAACACATCGTTGTACGCGCCATCACCGCCTCCAACAGCCATAAACTCATCCGACACCAGGTCGCCATACGTATAATACGTAATAGCCGCATTAAACGCCGACCTGATGAGTGAATAACAGGCCGCTACCGAAGCATTGGCATCGGCTTCCGTTTTCCAGGTAGTTTCATCGGTGGCCTGGCTGAGCGGGTCCTGGTCAAGGAATTTTTTGCAGGAGCTGATGAGCAGCACTGCAGCCATTGACCAGATGATATATTTTGGTTTCATTGTATTATTGTTTTATTGTGAGCAACCTGGACCTTTTGTATTGGCTTTCGCCTTTTGTCTTTTGGCTGTATTCATTAGCATATTATCACATTATCAAATTAGCACATTTGCTTCCTCCCCCTTTAGGGGGCCGGGGGGCTACAATTCCAAATTCACCCCAAGCGTAAACTTTAACGCCGTCGGATATACTACATTGGCCGATCCGGTAGTAGGATCCACCAACTCGGGATCTGGTATCACCTTGGTCTTTTTAAAGGTGTGTACATTATCGGCCATACCGTACACGTTCATCCGCTTGATGCCCAAACGCTGCAGCAACCCGGCCGGCAGATTATACCCGAGCGTAATGTTCCGCACTTTTAAAAAATCGCCGTTCTCTACAAAGTAGGAGCTCGCAATATTCCAGGGATCCTGCCTCGTGTCGGTGGGATATACCAACCGCGGGAATTTGGTGCGGTCGCCCGGACTGGTCCAGAACTGGTCGAGCATATTGGTGATCGCAGCCGGTCCGCTCACGCGGCCCCATGACCCAAATGATTTGCTGCCGTTCAGGTAATCTGAGAGGTACCCGTTGAAGATCTTACGGCCGGTAACAAACGAACAAAAAACGTTTAGCGTAAATCCCTTGTACGAAAAACTGTTGCCGAACCCGCCGGTCACTTTAGGCATGGGATTGCCGGCAATCACCTTATCGTCGAAGTTGATGTTGTAATCGCCGTTATTGTCCACATAGGCGGC
>DASUVL010000290.1:0-9334 GCA_036379015.1 Niastella sp. | reverse complement strand
CCGGCAAAGATCATAAAAGAGGTGTCGGATGACATGATACAATGGAAGACGAATGGCACCCGCCTGTATCAAGCCCTGCCCGGCGAAATGTATGAGCATTGGAGTGCCTGTGAGCCGCTTCGCGAATTGCCTGCCGACAGGCCGGAGCAGAATATGCTGTATAGGACCTGGAATGAGATTAAGGGTAGTTGATAAGTTTACAAGTTTACAAGTTAAAAGGTTTACAGGGTTGATTGGTTTACAAGTTGACAAATGATAAGTTTTTGAAGAGCAGCAATAATATTATCATTACCAGCGAAAGCGATTCTTAATGCCACTCAGAATGTTAATTACCAACTATTTACCTTATTGCCTTATTAACTTGTCAACTCCGTCAACTCGTCAACTGAACACCTTATCTTTGCGCACAATTATCAAGTAGTGGAAAAGTCAAACTTTGTAGATCAGATAAGGATATTCTGTCGTAGCGGGCATGGCGGTGCTGGTAGCAAGCACTTTATGCGTACCAAATTCAATCCCATGGCCGGTCCTGATGGCGGGAATGGCGGCCGGGGCGGCCATATTATTCTGCGCGGAAATAAAAACATGTGGACGTTACTTCACCTGCGCTATTATAAAAATGTGCTGGCCGAAGACGGTCAGGGTGGAAATAAAAATAATATGACCGGCCGCGATGGCAAGGATATTATCATTGATGTGCCTTTAGGCACCATCGCCCGTGATGCAGAAACCGAAGAAAATGAGGTTGAGATACTGGAACATGATCAGGAAGTGGTTTGGATAAAAGGTGGCCGGGGCGGTTTGGGCAATGCCGAATTTGCCACCCCTACCAACCAGGCGCCCGAGTACGCCCAACCCGGTGAACCAGGACTGGAAGGCTGGAAAGTACTGGAACTGAAGGTACTTGCCGATGTAGGGCTCGTTGGCTTCCCCAATGCCGGCAAATCGACCCTGCTTTCTGTGATCACTGCTGCCAAACCAAAGATCGCTGATTACGCATTTACCACCATAAATCCGAATTTAGGCATCGTAGCTTATCGCGATCGCAAAAGCTTTTGCGTAGCCGACCTGCCTGGAATTATAGAAGGGGCCGCTGAGGGCAAGGGATTGGGCCATCGGTTCCTGCGTCACATTGAACGCAATTCCATATTATTATTTGTAATACCGGCCGATAGCAATGATCATAAAAAAGAATTTGCGATCCTGATCAATGAGCTGGAGCAATATAATCCTGAGTTACTGCATAAGCAATTCCTCATAGCTATCAGTAAAAGTGAAATGCTGGATGATGAATTGAAAACAGCTATTCAAAAGGAATTACCAGCTAATGTTCCTCATATTTTTATTTCTTCCTTTACCCAACAAGGTCTCAACGAACTGAAAGACCTGTTATGGAAAGCATTAAACGAAGGGCAGGAAGTGGTGAATAGTTAGCTACGTGACTGCTGATATAACGTGTTGCCACATGCACCGCAACCTCGTTAGACACATATTGTGACAAAACAGCACATGTTTTGCAACTATTAGGGTATTGAAATTGTCGCCGATATAGCTACCTTAGGTTTCCTTAAACTGCTACCTATGTCGGCTATAACCGGTATCTTAAAGCGCCTGGCAACCCTGCTGCGCAATGTTTTTCGTGCTTTATGGGTATTCTTCCCGGGCATCCTTTTCCTCGTACTTACCCTGGTTTGTTTCTGGAATCTTGCACAGGGCAAGGATCTGATGGTGCTTGCAACTGAACACCGGGGCTTTTTTCTATTGTTTCAGTCATTACTTGCATTTCTGGTGCTTGTAAGCTGGTATGCAGCCCGTACGGTAGCCAATGCCAAAAAGCAAAGCGCATATACCGCACCGGATTATTTACAAGAAGGCTATTATAAGCACATGCCCCGTTTTATCGGCTTTTCTTTATTTACGATCATTATACTGGCTTTTGTACAAACACCTTTGTTTGGCAGTCGTATTGAAGACGACAGTAAAGTATTTTTTGTTTTACTGGCCGCTTCTATCCCCTATTACTTTGGGATGAATAAGTTTTTTGAACGCCGGTTTAAAGTGATCCGGGTTAACCGGTTGTTTTTTATAACGTTACTTATCATATTAACCGGTTCCACATTAATTACGCTCAACATAAGCCGTTATTCCTGGCTGGTAGTAGTAATGCTGCTGATATTGCAGGCTTGTTTTATAATACTGGTTGTTACCCGGCGTGAAGCTTTGCAACAGCATAAAAAAGAGCTGACAAAGGTGACAACAGCAACTGAAGAAACAAACCGGCTGGCAAAGATCCTGGGCATTCCACCGGAGGAAGTACGCTTCCATTTTATTTTTCTGTTGATCAGCCTGGTAGCATTGTCTGTTTACCTGGTTTGTACCATCGATGTGGGGTTTGCAGTGAGCATGGGTACATTCCCATTTGTTTTACTGGCCTTTTCGGTATTTATGGGATTTGGATTTATCCTTGCGTTTTTCTCTATCCGCATTGGCATAAACATCCACCTCATTTTTGTGATCCTTATTTTCCTGTTTGGTCAATGGACAGAACGGCACCACGTGGCATTGATCGAAAAGAAACCAACCATAAAAGAAAGCTTTGCCAACAAAGCCAGTGTAAGAGATTATTTTATTCAGTGGGTAAAAGACAGGGATACGCTGATCAACAAATCGAAAGAATTCCCGGTGTATTTTGTGTTATCCGATGGAGGCGCTTCACGTTCGGGATACTGGGTGGCTTCCGTATTGGGAAAGTTGGAAGATACCTCGCAACATGGTTTTTCAAAACATCTTTTTTGCTTATCCGGCGCTTCGGGTGGCAGCGTAGGCAATGCAGCCTTCTATACGTTATTAAAGAATGCGGCTGACCGGCCCGATAAAAATTTACCCAATAACCAATTGTTCTTTCAGGCGGGTAAAGAATACCTGCGTAGCGACTTCCTTACGTACACACTCAGCCGTATGTTAGGCCATGATTTTTTTGTGCCAATGCTTCCTTTCAATACAAATGGAGACAGGGCCCAGGCGTTAACAGATGCATTGGAACAAGCGCCAAAAGATAGTGTGTTGCTGAAGAATCAATTGCAGGTCCCCTTTTCAGAACTGGCGGTGTATAAGAACCGGGTGAATACAAAGTTGCCAATCCTTTGTGTGAATACTACCCGTATGCAGGATGGAGCCCCGTCGGTGATCAGTACCATAGCAATAGATCCCCTTACATTCAATAACCGCGTCGACGTGCTGGCCCGGCTTAATAATAACCGGGATATGAAATTGAGTACGGCGGTGGTATTAGGCGCCAGCTTTCCATATTTAAGTCCTGCAGGCCGTATAGATGGGTTAAGATTTATGAAAGAAGGACCGAAAGAATTTCCTTTCTATTTTGTTGATGGAGGTTATGTTGATAATTCCGGCGCCGGCGTCGTTCATGAAATGATCATTAAATTGAATTCCCTGCGCGACTCAATCTGTAAATCAAACACAGATACCATTCTGCGAAATAATTGTCAGAAAATTGCTTTCTACGTAATGCACATCAGCAACGGGCCCGAAGGCGATATATTATTAAAAAAGGTAAATCCTTTTGTAAACGACCTGGCAGCGCCCCTGAAAACATTAATGGGCGCTTACGGGGTACAAACAAGTATTAACGATAGCCGCCTGAAAAATTACCTTCGTAACCTGTATGGCAATGAACTGCATTACAAACCTATTAACCTGTACCGCCCCCGGGAACCCTTAAAATATTCCATGAACTGGGTTATTTCGGGCCGAACCCTCGATAGCATGGACCAGCGGTTATATTCACCGGATGTACGGGCATACATGAGCCGGGTTTTACAGGAACTGAAACGATAAAGGGATCGGGACGATCAAACATTTCAATCATGAAACCATTGCCCATGGCCATTTAAGAGATTTTTTCAATAGGTTTGCCCCCACAAAAGCGATCATATATGAAGAAATTTCTTTTAACGGTTATGTTAGCCGTTACTATGGTGCGCAGCTTTGCCGATGAAGGCATGTGGCTGCCACTATTGCTTGGCCAACAAGTGTATAACGATATGGTAAAGCGCGGACTAAAGCTTACCAAGGATCAGTTATACAGTATGAACAAAGCATCTATCAAAGATGCTATTATCATTTTCGGTGGATTTTGCACCGGTGAAATTGTAAGCAACGAAGGACTTATTTTTACCAATCACCATTGTGGTTACGATGCAGTGGCTACTGCCAGCTCGGTAACCAACAACTACCTCAAAAACGGTTTCTGGGCAAAAAGCAAGGGGGAAGAAATTCCTTCACCGGGCTTATATGCAGAGTTCTTAACCAAAATAGAAGACGTAACAGCCGAAGTGCTTGATTCGGCAAAAGGTTTAAGCGGGTTGGAACGCGTAGCTAAAGTAACTGCCGTTACAGCTGCTATCAACAAGCGGTTCTCCGATGAAAGTACCAGCACCATTGCACGTGTAAGTTCCCTGTTCAAAGGCAATCAATACCTGGTGTTTGTTTACCGCCGGTATTCAGATATCAGGCTGGCTGGTGTTCCGCCTGAAAGTATTGGTAAATACGGTGGAGATACCGATAATTGGGAGTGGCCCCGTCAAACCGGCGACTTTTCTGTCTTCCGTGTTTATATGAGCAAAGATGCCAAGCCAGCTGCTTATTCTCCCGAGAATGTTCCTTTAAAGCCAAAACATTTTCTGCCGGTTTCTATCAAAGGTGTTAAAGACGGCGACTATGCCATGATATACGGTTATCCCGGCGGTACCAACCGCTACGAAACTTCGTATGGCATCAAGCAAAAAATTGATATAGACAATCCCACACTGGTGAAGCTGCGCGATATGCGGTTGAAGTATATGTTTGACCAAATGAAAAATGATCCGGCTGTTAAACTGCAACTGGCCAGCGATTATGCTTCTATTGCCAATTACTGGAAGTTCTTTGATGGCGAAAGCAAACAACTGATCAAATACAATGTATACGATCAGAAAAAAGCAGCCGAAGCAAAATTCCAGACCTGGGCTAATGGCAAGCCGGAATTTGAAAACATATTCAAAGACTGGGGTACTGCATACGACCAATGGCGTCCTTTTTCAAAACACCGCATGTATATAAACGAAGGCATATTCGGGTCACCGTTGTTAGCCTTTGCGGCTTCATTGCAACAGGTTGAAAATGCCATTGTGAAAAAAGGCAGTACAGAAGATATTAAGAAAGCCCTGGAAGCAGCGAAAGAAGCAAGAGCTGAAATGCTGAAAAATGAGAACAAAGTCTCTGACCAGAATATTGTGGCGGCTGTGTTAATGATGTATTATAACGACGTTGATAAAACCCAGCATCCCATTGGTTTTTATGATGGCGTAAAAGCGAATTATGGCGATCTGAAAGATGAAGCCACCTATAAGAAATACGCAGCCAGTATTTTTGCCAACACCATGATACTGGATAATGCCAAATGGGATGCTTTCAGTAATAATCCGGATGCTACCGTATTGCAGGCCGATGCGGCATATGCAGTATCCAGTGCCTTTTTAAAGAACTGGCAGGGCAAGTATCTGCAAAATTTTCAGCAATTCAATCTAAAGAACAATGAGTTTGGCCGGTTGTACCTGAAAGGCATCATGCAAAAGGATACGGCAAAAGCCAAGAAAATGTATCCCGATGCTACTTTCACCATGCGGGTAAGTTTTGGCAATGTAAAAAGTTATAATCCACGCGATGCCGTTCATTATGATTATGTAACTACGATGAAAGGCATTTTGGAAAAATACAAACCCGGTGATTACGAGTTTGATCTGCCTGAAAAGTTACTGGAAGTGGCCAGGAAAAAAGATTTCGGACAATACATTGATAAACAACGCAACGACCTGGTAGTTGGGTTTATTACCACCAATGATATTACCGGCGGTAACTCAGGCTCGCCTGTCATTGACGGCAGCGGTAACCTGATCGGACTGGCATTTGATGGCAATTATGAAGCATTGAGCCATAAAATTGCATTTGACCCCGTGTATAACCGTACCATTTGTGTTGACGTTCGGTATGTGTTGTGGTGCATTGACAAATTGGGTGGCGCTACCAACCTTATTAATGAGTTGAAGCTGGTTAAACAATAATCAACATATAATAAAGGGAAAAGGGTGATCCACCAGCTGACGGATCACCCTTTTTCTTTTTAAAATACATTGTTATTTTTATCCGGTGCGGCAGCTGGAAATTCCGATATGCCGTTCTTTCGTATTATTTTTGCACCACAACCCCAATATCAATGGAACAACAAAATCAGGCTGATTTATTGCAGGAAATTCAGGAAGAAATAAATTATGTTGACCCGGTTTCACCGGGTGTACGTTTCGCGAATTTTATCATTGACCGTATTATATTAATAGTCCTTCTATGTGGCGGTATATTTATATGGGCTATTATGGCAATTAGCAGAGGAGAAGATATTAAATCCTATTTACTTTTTCAGGAAAACGGATTGGCAACAATACTTCAGCTGTTGCTTGGCCATGTTTGCACGTTGGTTTATTATACCGTTTCTGAAACCGCTATGAAGGGAAGAACGATAGGCAAGTTCGCTACCGGTACCATTGCCATCACCCAGGATGGCACTCCGTTTACTTTTAAAAATGCTTTGATGCGCAGTTTATGCAGGATAATTCCCTTTGAACCATTCAGTGCATTTGGTTATATGCCCTGGCACGATAAATTTACAAAGACAACTGTTGTAAAAAAGACATGGTAATTAAGTTGACGAGTTGAAAAGTTTAAAAGTTGATAAAGTTAACAAGGATTGAAAGGTTGATAAATTAACAACATAAGAAAAGGCCACGATCAAATCGTGGCCTTTTTACTTTATCAGCTTCATTTTGTTTACTTGAAACCAGTTAACTTCTCACCCCTATCAACATTTTCACCTCTATCACCTTTTCAACTCCCTCTCTCAATGCACGTCTTCTTTGCGAGGTCGTATAATTAACCGCAACGTTGGGTCGTTGGTCATAAACGACCAGAACCAACTAAAGGCCAGTTTCATTTTATTGCGGAAACCAATTAATGGAATAATGTGAATGAACAACCACACCATCCATGCACCGAACCCTTTAAAGAACAGTTTGGGAAGATCTACCACCGCTTTGAATTTGGCAATAATGGCCATGCTTCCCTTATCGTTATAAGCAAAGGGTTTTAACGGTTTATTGTCTGCCTGTCTGATCAGGTTTTCTGCCAGGCATGTACCTCCTTGAATAGCTACCTGGGCTAGCTGCGGATGTCCCTGCGGAAAATTCTTGTCGGTAGTCTGCATACAAATATCACCCAGCGCAAAAATATTTTGCATCCCCTGCACTTTATTAAACTCATCTACCAGAATCCTTCTGCCGCGGGCAATAACGGTAGCTGGTAATCCGGGCACTTCCCGGCCAATTACACCAGATGCCCAGATCAGCACGTTGGTCTTAATAGTCCTTCCGTCTGCCAGGTGTACGGTATCATCAACATAGTCTTTAACGGCTGTATTGGTGATCACATGCACCCCCAGCTTTTTCAATACGGTGGTGGCTTCTACCTGTGACTTTTCGCTCATGGGTCCCAACAATACCTTGCCTGCATCTATGAGGTACAGGTATGTACGGAGGTCTTTTATTTCGGGATATTCTTTCAGCGCAATGTTCCGTCCCAGCTCAGCCAACATACCGGCTAATTCAACACCTGTTGGACCGCCACCGGCAATCACTATATTTAAATGTTTTTCTTTTTCTTTGAGATCCTCGGTGCGTACTGCTTCTTCCATATTCAGCAGTAAATGGTTACGCAGGTTAAGGGCATCGTCGATGGATTTCATGGGCAACGCTTTTTCTTTTACGCGCTCCATGCCGAAATAATTGGTCTCCGTTCCCAGGGCTAATACGAGATAATCGTATTCCACCACACCGGTGTCTGTTTCTATATTGTTTTGTTCGGGATTTACTTTCTTTAAAGCGCCCATGTGAAACCGCAGGTTGGTTTTCTGTTGAAACAACCTGCGAAACGGATAACTGATATTCGAAGGTTCAATAAAAGCGGTAGCAACCTGGTATAAAAGCGGTGGAAAGAAATGGTAATTATTCTTATCTACCAGGGTAATGTGAAAACGGCTGTCTTTTGAAAGTTTTTTAATAAGGTTAATGCCGGCAAAGCCGCCGCCGACAATTACGACTTTTTTAATTGGTTGTTCCATAACTCGTTCTTCTTATTAACATTAATGAACAATTATGCCCCTTTATTGTATAAGGGAGCATTTTTCGCCTAACTAACTTTTTCTGGTTATGGCAAGAATTAATAAAGCATGGATGGAGATTGAAAGCGGGTGTAAAGGTCGTTACTATTCCTGAAATAGCATAAAAAACATGTAAGCAGGCGTGGCGCCTCCGTTTTCAATCAGATATTATTTTGCGGGAAAGTAGGCTGAACCGCCCAAACCGGAGATAGTATGCCTGGCAGCATAAAATATTAGAAGGTAGCCCTTTAGTTTTGCAGTTCCGGATAATCGGCCTTTATTAATGGAATAACCTCATCAATAATTTTCTTGAACGCATGAATTTGGTTTTCAAATGCCGGGTGTTCCTGTTCCGACCATTGCAAATGTTCTATTTGTTCAGCAATACGGGCAGCTGAAAAAATGTTCAGGTTATTGAGTGACGATTTCATGCGGTGCGCCAGGAACTTCACTTGTTTAATATCCCTTTCTTCAAATGCACGTTCCAGGTTAGCTACACCGCTCATGGTTTCATTGATAAATACATGCAACATCTTTACAATAAACTTCTCATCGCCGCGGGTAATTTGTTTTAGTTTGCCCAGGTCGTATAAAGGCGTTTCAATAACGGTAGTTGCTTTTGCAGGACCGAAATGGGTTTCGCGGCCTAGCCATTTGGCAATCAGGCGTATCAGGTCTTCCTCTTCAAAAGGTTTGCTTAAATAATCGTTCATGCCTGCCTGTATGCATTTTTCCATCTCTCCTTTTACGGCATTGGCTGTAAGCGCAATGATCGGGATATTCGAATGTATTTCCTTACGAATGATCCGCGTGGCTTCCATGCCATCCATGACCGGCATTTGAATATCCATTAATACAATATCATATTTCTTGTGTCGTATGGCTTCTACGGCCTCAACGCCGTTTACCGCTTCAGAAATGGAGGCACCGTATTGATTCAATATGGTTTCTGCAACCACCCGGTTCATTTCATTATCTTCTACCAGCAATATTTTTTTATCGGCCAGTATATGTGACTCCACATGACTGTTGTCTTTTTTGGGTAGATCACTTTCGGTGCCTTTAGCAAAA